>CAYJJP010000404.1:0-2323 GCA_964370525.1 uncultured Desulfovibrionaceae bacterium
AAGCCGTTTGCGTTAGCGAGCTTGCGAGCTTTACGCAAATCGAGAGCAACGCGGGGCTGGGGGAAGAACCTTTTGTTCACAAAAGGTTTTCCCCCAGAAAAATAATTAATCAGCGCATCCCTAAGTTAAAATCCGTAAGAAATACCACCAAATATGGAAAATATTACAGGCTTATTTTCATCGACCATGGGACTGTCATTGATGAGCGGGCTTGAAATTCGTGCATTGCCCCCAAGCATTCCGGATATTTGCTCGTTAAAAAAGTATAACATGCGCACCCCAACATATGGTTCAGCGGAAAGTGCGTTCACCTCATAGCGTTCAAGGCCGCTCTTGGCTGACTCGTCACCATCTACACCATAATAATAGTCTATATATTCGGCGTTGTGGAACTTTATCCCCATTGATGGCGTAAGCATGAGTCTTGCTATGCGAAATGTGTATTCATATTGTAAATCACCCACAATGCCGGTGTGTGAATCAAGTATATTAGTGGCAATGCTTGTGCGCACTTTACCGCCAAAGGGCATGTCAACTTCTAAACCAACGCCGGCTAGCAAAGAGCCATAACGATTATCCAAATGTTCCATGCTTTCATTGTCGGTATTGTGCGTATAAAAATTGGTAAAATCGTACTCTAAAAAGGCCGAAACGGTAAAAATATCATTAAATTTATGGCGAACTCCACCTTGTGTGCCGCGTAAATATATATTTTCTCCATTGTAGCCAATAATTGGTATGGGCGTCCATGCGTCATAATCCTTATAGGGGCTTGACGAAAAACCACCGCCTGCACCCACAAACCATTGTGCTTGAGCTGTTGTCGGAGAAAAAATAGTTGTGCTAAAAAGACAGAACATTAAAAAAAATAATGCTATGCGGCATGTTTTTGACAGAATCATAATAGCCCTCTTGCATAAAGTTTATAGAAAGTTAAAATTTTAATACCTGTTCATAATACTCGGTATGAAAAATTGTGCAAGAAGAAAAAAACAAAAAGAATGTGTATTATGGGATAATTAGGCAGTAATACATTTGTTTATTAAGAAAAAAAATTCGAACTTTCTTTATGTGCTGTTGTATTGAGGATGGCGTCCCGTGATAAAAAATTCCATTGAATTTGTGCACACTCTTCAAGGCTCGCCACGCAAAACATGTGTTCAGAAATTTTTTTTTGGTATAAAAACCAATTGTTGCCGGAAATGGTGCAAGGTATGTGCGGATGCTTAAGGCTTAAGAGTACATCAAAGCTTGTGGGAGGAAGGTAAAAACCTAAAGCCGTAGCTTTCATAAGGCTCTCCTTGGCTGTCCACAGGGCATAAAAAGCATCGCCGCCCTTGATGTCGCTGTGTATTTGACAAATTTTAATCCAGTCCAGCTCTTGAGCGTTAAAACATTTTTGCGCAACATCCAAGGAGTATGTTGCTATTTGTTCAACGTCCATACCCAATTCATGATCACCGACAGCTACGGCTACATATTCGCCGGAATGTGAAAGATTAAAATGTAATGAATTGCCATAATATGGTTTGCCATATTCGGTGAGCTTTGGTGTTGTAAGCGCAATATCGCCCAAGGCATACTGTACCAAGAGCCAGCCCACCAAGCAACGCAACCTGTCCGCTGTTTGTACATAACGCTGCATTTTAGGCTTTCGATGCGGTGCTAGGTGTTCTATGTCTTTGTTTTCGTCCCAATGCGAAAGAGTGGCGTAAAATACTTGCATGTTTTAGTGATGGCCAATGCTACTTTAGAAGCAAACTTTTTTGCGTAAGTAATGGCAAAGTTTGTTAGTGATTAAAGCTATTTTTCTTCGGTTTTTTCAGCTAATTTTTCTTCAGCTTCTTTTTTGCTTTGATAGAAAAGCCATGTACTTCTGGTATTTTGTGCAGCTTCTTGCGTAACATGCACATCATTGTAATACAGCGAGGAGGGATTAAGATCATTTTCTAAGGTAACTTTTTTGTATTGGGCAAAAGCCGGGATATTACGCTCAATAATGGGCGAAATGTGCCAAATGAAAAGCCACATACAAAATAAGCCTGCAATAAGCTGAAGAATGCCCTTAAGGCGACTTTTTTGCGGTTGTTCTTGCATAGTTTTTGTTCTTTCTTTTAATTCCGGAGAAAAGCACAAGGCTTTCCTCCGGAGTTTGTTTTGATAATTTATCAGATTCGCTTGGCGTATTCCACGAATACAACTTCGAACATGATGTAAGCCATAAGCAGGGTTAAGGCTAAGTTGAAGGATTGACCGCACACATAGAGAATAACCGGCTTGCCGCCCTTGAAGTAGTGGGCAAGTTCACGGAAGTTTGTGGCAA
>CAYJJP010000405.1:0-2320 GCA_964370525.1 uncultured Desulfovibrionaceae bacterium
AACTCCGGAGGCACGTTCAATGCTCTGCTCCTGCTTTTTGGCTGCAAGAGCCACGAGTGATTCCTTCAATTCCACTTCCATTCCGGCCAATTCTTTTTCCACTTCAGCTCGCTTGGAGCGCCCTTCTTGGGCGATGCGCAAGGTTTCGTCAATGGTTGAAATGAGTTTAGTGTGTACTTCGCGTAAAGTTTCCACATCCACAATGGAGCGTTCTACTTCTTTTGAGGTGGCTACAGCTGTTTGCTCGAGCATGGCTGCGTTTTTGCGCAACATGGCGTTAGTTGTATCAGCTACTTCTTTTTGCAATGCAGCGGCTGAGTGTTGACTTTGCAATGAAAGCGCAAGTACCATTTGGTTTTTCCAGATAGGAATGGTTGTAAGGACAGAAGTTTGAATTTTTTGCGCCAAAGCTCTATTATTAGACTGAATAAGACGGATTTGCGGCGCCATTTGTGTTGTTATGGTACGTGAAATATCAAGGTCGTGCAAACGGCGTTCAAAGCGATTAATTTGTTCTGAAAAATCACGTACTTTTTGCGCTTCCATGGTATTGGTGGATTGCGAGGCAGCTTCTTGTAACTTTGGCAATTCAACGGTTTTTGCTTCGTTTAATTTCTTTCTTCCGGCTTCAATGTACAAAGTTAAGTCGCTATGGAAATTAGCATTATGATGATACAATTGCTCCAAAACTTCTATGTCGTGCAAAAGCCCGACCATGGAACCTTCAAGTCTGTCGCTGATGGCGGCTACTTGTTCCGAAAGGGTTTGGAATTTCGCCACAGTTTTTTCCACTTGATTAAAAAACGAGCCAATAATGGGAAGTTTTTCAAAAAAACTGGGTTCTTTGCTTATTTCGCTCACGTCAAGGTCTTTAACGTTGAGCATAAGATTTGTAAGACTCTCGCCAATTTCTCCGGCATCTTTTGCTTTCACGCGTGAGAGTAAATCATCGGAAAAACGAGAAATATCTTGCATGGTCTTTGTGCCGTAGGTCACGTCAAGCGATGGGTCATCAAGCTTTATGCTATTGGCCAAAGCTGTAATATTTTGATCGTGTAAGCTTGGGGCCTCACTGTCCATGATGGGTAAAACTTCCGTATTTGCATTTTTTGCGTCGTCCATGATTTTCTCACTTGTTAAGGTTTTTTCCGTTTTGTTCATTACCGTTATCAACTCTATAAACATACATTTGCATTAATATTGCTTTTTCAAAGACATAATAAACATTCGCACCCCTGCACCCATAAAAGCAAGGCACACAAGGCGTATAATCCACAACAAACTGCTATTTGAGCCGCCTGAGTGCTTCAACATGTTTTTTAAGCTAACATTACCAACATTTAGCATAAAAAACTCTTGTCCGGTGGACGTTGTAAAAGGCACAAGGCTAGCACCGCTCACCTTGGCAATAACGCTCACCTCTTGCTCTGCAATGGCCGCAAAAGTAAGGCGCAAGTCACCGGCATTGGGTTTATTAAAGTTTTCGCCTAGAAAGAGTTCATTTCCATGCACATGCGCCAAAAGAGATTCTTGCTCACCGTGCACGTTAGCATAAAATTTTTCAATGCTTTCAGAGAGTTCGTCACTTCTTTCTGAAGCTGCCAGCACAGCAATATGTATATTTTCAAGCCTGTCCGCTGTAAATTTTGGCTTAAAAATTTTAAAATTATCCAGAGCTTGCAATATTTTTTGCGAAAGCGTATATGCACCGAGCTTTGCTGTACGCACATAAGCTGTGCCGCTTTCCACTTCATAAATCAAAATATTATTTTTCGCATCATTAATCAAGGGCAAGGGTTTACTCATCCAAGATTTTGCATACGCTTCTTTTTGAGCATTCTTAGCCTTACCATCGCTTTGCGCTTCTTTTTCCTTGGCAGTGCGCCCTTGCCATTGAAAATACTTAACTTGGCGCATAAGTCCAAGAGCGTTGATTTTGATTCCAAAAGTTTCATCTTGCACTAATTCTTTCCCGATGACACGGCCTTGAGCGTAGACAATTTTACCATCAAATTTACTGTTGAGTTTTTGAATATTTGGTAAATTTACAACTGTTTGCATTACTTCTTCAAGAGTTCTGCTGGTTTTTGAAAAATATCTTTCGGCAAAATAAAGGGCGGCAATGGCGAGCAGAGCCAAGAACAAGCCGATGATGGCATTGCGCACAAACGAAAGTTTTTTATTAGTTTCTGCCGACATATTTACTTCCAAAAAGATTTTTTATTGCTGTAAATACATAGCACTTATTAAAAGTAGTTGTCAAATTAAGCCCCCTGCGCAATTCAATGCACAGGGGGCTTACAAAATAGCTTTACCATGG
>CAYJJP010000406.1:0-2307 GCA_964370525.1 uncultured Desulfovibrionaceae bacterium
AAAATACAATTTCACAACTATAAACTAGGTACATACATATATGCACAATCAAAATAATTCTATACCCATACACTATGACAGCCCATGGTTTGATCATTATGATGAAGGCGTTGCGCACAGCGTTACAAATTTTAGCGGCCCTCTTTTTTCTTTGTTAGATAGAGCTGCTCAAATAAAACCTCATGGCATGGCGTGTATTTTTCAAAATACCAAAATCACTTATAAAGACCTTCAACAAAAAGCTGAAACATTTGCTGCGGCCTTGCGCCTCATGGGAATAAATCATGGCGACAGAGTGGCTGTGATGTTACCCAATGTACCACAAGCAATAATTGCTTTTTGGGGTATTATGAAGGCCGGCGCCATAGTGGTTATGGTAAATCCGTTGTATATGGAAACGGAAATTGTGCATAATCTGCATGATTCCGGTGCAAAATGTCTTATTTTGCTTGATTTGCTTTGGCCTAAGGTAAGCTCTTTGCGTGAACGCATACCGGTTGAAAAATATATTATCACCGGCATTGCCGATGCTCTTTCTTTTCCGCTCAACTATTTGTATAAGTTTAAAGAAAAAAGAAATGCAAAAAACATAGAAATTAATTATGATGAGTCAATAATTGCGTGGAAAAGCATGTTTTCCGGTAAAGAAAGATATTGTGCGGATAATGCCATAGCTTCCAGCAACGTCGCTTTATTACAATATACCGGTGGCACCACGGGAACGCCCAAGGGAGTTATGCTCACCCATGAAAACTTAGGCACTAACTGCAAGCAAATAATTAGCATTATTGATAAAGTAGCACAAGAAATACATAGTTTTGTGGCTGTACTGCCCTTCTTCCATGTTTATGGACTTTCAGTTGGGCTTATTATTCCTACAGCCCTCAGTGCTTGTGTTTTGCCTCTGCCACGCTATGTTCCGCTTGACGTTTTAAATCTTATCAAAAAACATAAACCTGCCATTTTGCCCGGCGCCCCCGCCATATATGTATCGCTCATGCAGCAAAAAAACATTGCTAGTTACAATTTAAAGAGTCTAAAATTATGTATTTCCGGCTCAGCCCCCTTGCCGGAAGAGCACTATCGGCGCTTTCAAGAACTTACCGGCGCAAATATCATCGAAGGCTATGGTTTAACAGAAGCTTCGCCCATAACACATATCAGCCCTGTTCTTGCCAATAAACATAAAATCGGCTCCATTGGCATACCATTACCAAGCACAGAAGCTCGTATTGTGGATATGGAAGGGGGATCGTTGACCCTTCCTGCCGGAAAATTGGGCGAACTTGTTATTCGAGGCCCTCAAGTCATGGCCGGATATTGGAATCGCCCCGATGCCACAGCTTCGGCCATTCGTAATGGCTGGCTCTATACCGGTGACCTTGCCACCATGGATGAAGATGGCTTTTTTCACATTGTAGACCGCAAAAAAGACATGACTATTGTTATGGGGTACAATGTTTATCCTCGTGAAATCGATGAGGTTTTATTGGAGCATCCGCATATTCTCGACGCCGTGGCCGTGGGCATTGCAGACCATCAACGCGGAGAAGTTATCAAAGCCTTCATCGTGCTCAAGCCAGATACAACGCTCACTCGCGCTGAGGTCATCGCTTGGTGTCGTTCCAAGCTGGCAAGCTATAAAGTACCACGTCTTGTGGAATTTAGAGATTCATTACCTAAAACTGTGGTGGGAAAAGTGTTGCGGCGCATTTTGCGTGAAGAAGAAAATAACAAAATTGCTGCGAATGATACGCAGAATATAAGCGATGCACAAGAAAACACTGATAAAACTTTGGAAAATACAGATAACGTTACAGAAAACATTGAGGACAAAAAAACATGCGACTCTTAATACAAAGAGTACACAGCGCCAGTGTTAGCGTTGACAATACGGAAGTTGCAGCCATTGACAGCGGGCTCTTGGTGTTTGTGGGTTTTGGGCATAAAGATAATGCAGAGTTGCCAAAAAGTAAAATATGGTCTTCCATTATTGATAAAATGTTACATTTGCGCATTTTTCCGGGAAAAACTCCGGAAACAGCACATAAGTTTCAAACAAATGTAAAAGATTATGGGGGAAAAATTCTCCTTGTTTCGCAATTTACCCTTTATGCTGACTGCAAACAAGGCCGAAGGCCGGATTTCTTACAATGTACTGCGCCACCCTTAGCCGAAAAACTTTTCAGCAACTTTGTTAAAGATGTGCAAAGCGCCCTACCCGCTCAAGTTTTTTCCGGCGTCTTTGGCGCACTCATGGATGTATCACTGGTAAACTTTGGCCCGGTAACTATTTTGCTCGATAGC
>CAYJJP010000407.1:0-2297 GCA_964370525.1 uncultured Desulfovibrionaceae bacterium
ATTTCGATTTCAAATGTGAGAGTTTGACCGGCAAGGGGATGATTGGCGTTGAGGATAACACTTTCTTCGTTTACTTCAGCAATCTCCACGTTCATAGCGCCCTCATCGTTGGAAAGTGAAAGTTGCATACCTACTTCCGGCTTGATTTCTTCAGGAAGATCTGCACGGGGAACTTCAAAAAGGAGTTCGTCGTCAAGTTCACCGTAGGCTTCTTCGGGTGGAATGGTAACGGTAACAGTGTCGCCAACTTCCTTTCCTATAAGAGCTTTTTCAAAACCTTCGATGAGCATTTTTTGGCCCATGGTAAATTCTAAGGGTTCACGGTCACGGGAAGAGTCAAAAACTGTTCCGTCAGCAAGAGTTCCGGTGTAATGTACAGCCAGCGTGTCATCATTTTTAATGGGCATAATTTTTCTCCAATATTATTATGTTTACCTTAGCAAACCATTGCACCTTTACCTTTTTTGTAAAAAAAAGCAAGCATATTAACATGAAATTATTTTTTTATAAGCATTAAAAAATGGAGAAATAGCGTTATTCAATACTTGATTTTTGCAATAACAAAGCTTAAATGTAGTTCTGAATTTTTTGCATGTGAGCGTGCAAAACAATTATTGATAAACACAAAAAATTCGGTGTCCATTATAAAAACATTTTACAAATGTGCGAAATGTAAAGTTTCTTGTTTCAGCGTAAAATGATGGAGGGTGTATTTATTGAAAATACATTGATAATAAGCCCTATGCATTTTTAACGAAAAAACTGTCTGAGCATGTTTTGTGATGATAGTTTTTCGTAGAGCTTGGTGTTGTGTGCTCTTCGCCCCTTCCTGTTGATTTTGTTCGCCATACACATATATTTTGCACGCAATTACATTGAAAATAACAACTATTACAACAAATAAGTATTAGTAAAAAACGTGTCCAGTACAATCTAAGGACATTATTTAAGGAGCATGTTATGGCAAAGATGAAAACTATGGACGGTAACACAGCTACAACGCACATAGCTTACGCCCTCTCAGACACTGCAGCCATTTATCCCATTACTCCATCATCAGTTATGGGTGAATTGGCAGACGATTGGGCCGCCGCCGGGCGCAAAAACCTACTTGGGCAAAAACTTGTAGTCCGTGAAATGCAGTCCGAAGCCGGCGCAGCCGGTGCTGTGCATGGCTCACTCGCAGCCGGCGCACTTACGACTACCTTTACGGCATCCCAAGGGCTTTTGCTCATGGTGCCCAATATGTACAAAATTGCAGGCGAACTGTTACCCGGTGTATTTCACGTTTCCGCACGTGCACTTGCCTCACATGCTTTATCTATTTTTGGCGACCACCAAGACGTTATGGCTTGCCGCCAAACAGGATTTTCCATGCTCGCTTCAGCTTCTGTGCAAGAATGTATGGACTTGGCCTTAGTGGCTCACCTAAGTGCCATTGATTCTTCCATTCCTTTCTGTCACTTCTTCGATGGCTTCCGCACTTCGCACGAAGTTCAAAAAATCGAAACCATTGACTATGAAGATATCATACCCTTAGTAAATTGGGAAAAGGTGGAAGAATTCCGTGCCAGCGCCATGAATCCCGAGCATCCACACATTCGTGGTACAGCACAAAACCCTGATATTTATTTCCAAAACCGTGAAGCTTGTAATAATTTTTACACAGCTGTTCCCAATATTGTTTTGGAAAACATGAAGAAAGTAGCTTCCATCACCGGACGCAAATATAAGCTTTTTGATTATGTAGGTCATCCAACAGCCGATCGCATAATTATTTCCATGGGTTCTTCTTGTGAAGTTATTGAAGAAACACTCAATCACTTGAACAAGCAAGGCCAGCGCGTTGGACTTGTGAAGGTTCGCCTTTTCCGTCCTTTCTCCATGGAGCATTTGTTGCAAGCCATTCCTGCCACGGTAACAAGCATTACCGTGCTTGATCGCACCAAGGAAGCCGGCGCCCTTGGCGAGCCACTTTATCAAGACGTTTGTACTGCTTATCTTGAGCGTGGCACACAAATTCTTGCCCCAACCATTGTGGGTGGGCGCTATGGACTTGGTTCCAAAGACTTTACTCCCGGTATGGCCAAGGCTGTTTATGACAATATGCTTTGTGTTGCTCCCAAAAACCACTTCACTGTGGGTATTACCGACGATGTCAGCTTTACATCTTTGGAAGTTGAACAAGAAATCAACACTGTTCCCGAAGGTACTGTACAGTGCAAATTCTATGGCCTTGGAGCTGACGGAACCGTAGGCGCCAATAAGCAAGCAATTAAAATCATTGGCGACAATAC
>CAYJJP010000408.1:0-2292 GCA_964370525.1 uncultured Desulfovibrionaceae bacterium
CATACCCTAAGGCTTTTGGAAAATAATTCTTGAGAAAGCGCTGAGTAATCTAGTTTTTTAGGGGGAAAGTGAAAATTTTGGCAAAGCTCAAAGTTTTTCCTTTCCCCTTAATTTATTGCCGTAAGTCTTAATGCTAAGGTGTATGACCTCGTTTTGTAAACATGCGTTAAGTAGATATTTATGGAAATGCCGATTAAATGATACTTTGTCTAAAAATAAAGACCTCTGCATAATTCCAAATATTGACAAAATACATGGATTGCTTCGCTGCGCTCGCAATGACTTCCATTATAATATCAAGTCATTGCGAGGAGCGAAGCGACGTGGCAATCCATGCTTTTTTGAATTGTGCAGACATCTTAAATAAGGAAAATATAAGGGTAAAAGATGAATCCAATATACTTAAACGAAATTCAAGATAGAGTATTTGCCTCGGTAACAGACTTGAATAGTCTTTGCAAAGATATTCCCTTAAATATATTTTCTCCTTTTGAATATGTAAGTAACAATGCTTATTACGGTATGGATGTAGCTTTAAAAAGTTATGCAGGACTACCTCAAAGTTATTATTTAAAAGCGCATTATTCGCATATATCTATTGCTGCTGTGGGAGACATTTGGATTGAAGACTATAACACGCTTCCTATGCTTTTTACGTGGGCCCCTTCGCATGAAAAAGCGTATAAAAAAGTTTGTCGCAAACCCATGTATTCCATAGGACCTATTATTCACTATGCGCAAAATGCCTATACGGAAGAAAAAATAGACGCAGAGAAAAAACGTCTCGGACGAAATGCGCTTTTTTTTCCCACACACTCCTCACATGAAAGTGAGACGGTTTTTTCTGTAGAAGAAAGCTTGGCTGCGCTTAAATCCTATGAAAAAGAATTTGATAACATTCGAGTTTCAATTTATTGGTCCGATTTTTTAAATAATAGACATAAGCCTTTTTTAAGTTCAGGATACGAGTGTGTAACTGCAGGGCATATGTTTGACCCATATTTCTTACCTCGTTTAAAAGCTTTGCTATCTGTGACCGATTATACATTTGGTAATACATTTGGTACCAATATTGCGTATTCAATATATATGAAAAAACCTTTTACTCTTCTTTCGCAAGAAATAATATATGACTTTGGCAAAGATCCGGCCCTTATTGATAACTCAGAACATAGAAAAGCATGTAAAAGCGCTGTAGATAAATTTTTAGAGAATTTTACTCATTATTCTCCTGAAGTGAGTGCTTTGCAGTATAATTTATGTAATTACTATTTTGGATATGATCAAGTACGCACACGTGACGGACTCTTGACTTTGCTGGAAGCGTCAGAGGACTTTTTCAACGCTATAATGAAGAAAAACCTTTAAGGTATTTTTGAGTTTGCATTTTTCATGCTATAGTCTTGATGTAATTTATGGAATTGTGTATATTAGCAAACAGCCTTTTTAGAACATGTCGGTATGAAGTGGTGTACCTTTGCTAATGTTTTGGCGTGCCACTTTACCAAGTACAGTATCAAGGTAGCGTGTGTGTAGTCCTTGTCCCGGGCGTATGCTACGCACATTTTCTTCTGTGAAAAGTTCTCCCACTTTTATATCTTTTACCGCAAAAAGTGAACGGCGTAGGCTCACGCTAAGGCATTCTTTTTCTGTTCGTTCATAATTTACATGGCCAAGGGCTTTTTCTACCGTGCGAATATCTTCAACCATGCGCTTAAACTCATGGGGTTCCATGCTAAAACTTGCATCAAGCCCTCCATCGGCACGGGAGTAGATAAAGTGTTTTTCAATCACCGTAGCTCCAAGGGCAACGGCAGCAATGGCAACGGCAGAGCCTAGGGTGTGATCGGAAAGACCTACAGGGCATTGAAAGGCTTCAGCCATATGCGGTATAGTGCGCAAATGGGCTTCTTCCACAGGTGCAGGATAAGAAGATGTGCATTTTAGCAAAGTTATGTCTTTTGTCCCATGCTGGCGAAGGGTACGCATCGCTTCATCAATTTCGGCTAGCGTACCCATGCCCGTGGACATAATGACGGGCTTACCCGTCATGGCAACTTTTTTTAGCAAGGGAATATCCACCAGTTCAAAAGAGGCTATTTTATATTTAGCTACGTTACATTGCTCCAAAAAATCTACCGCTGTGGCGTCAAAGGGGGTTGAAAAGAACTCTAAGCCTAAATTTTGAGCATACTCCATAAGCTGCGCTGTCCAGTCCCAAGGCATGGCACCTTCGGCGTAAATTGAATAAAGAGTGCGCCCGTTGCGTAAGGGGTTTTTACTTCTAAATAA
>CAYJJP010000409.1:0-2289 GCA_964370525.1 uncultured Desulfovibrionaceae bacterium
AATTAGGTTAAGTTTTTTTGGGTTATGCCGATTTAGAGACTTTATCACTTTTACTGAACGAACGAGTATGCTTCATGTATGAGCATAAAAACAGCTATTTTATAAAAATTCAACATATTATGGCGATTTTTTATCGCTTAGCAATGAAGGCATACTTATCGAAATAAGCTAAATTAGAACGAGGTCCGTATGAAGTCATGGAAAGACATTAGTATTAAAAAACGTTTTTTGGCAACAACGTGCATCGCTGTCATAGGGGGTTGTATATGTGCTATCCTCTTTTTAACATCCTTTGCAAACCTTGAAAAAAACTCACTGGAAAGACGCGAAGCTTCAGCGCTTGCCAAAACCTTGCTCGTACGAGAGATGCAGCATTTGGAATGGGCCGGTGCGCTTGTTACTTACCTCACCAAAGCTTCCAATGAACCGCTCAAAATTACTACAGATCACACAAAATGTGACTTTGGCAAGTGGTACCATAGCAAAGAACGCCAAAGGCTTGTGGAAGTTTTCCCGGAACTTAGGGCAGACCTTAATGCCATGAACGAACCACACAAAACATTACACGAATCTGCCATAGAAATCAGAGAATTGTGTCTTAAAACTGAAAACGATGCCGCCAAAGTAATTTATCAGCAAGTAACCAAACCAACCTTGGCTAAATTGCAAGATCGTTTTCAGTCCATGCAAATGAAAATTAATGCACGCATTGATAGTATGATAAAAAAAGCTGAGGCCGAAACAAAATTTGTACGCTACCTACTAATATCAATCATCGTTTCAGTAATTATTTGCATACTACTATTTTCTTATACATTTTTCAACGCTGTACTTGTACCCATTGATGAAATCACTCAATACGCCAGAAACTACTTGCTCGGCAAAAAAACCAATTTAATATTAAATCGCGAAGATGAACTTGGCATTTTATCAAAAGACCTAACGGCGCTCATGAAGCATCTTGACGACCAACTTGCTTACTCACAAGGCGTATTGAAAGGAATAAATGTGCCTTGCTTTGTGGCATCGCCTGAAGAAAATGTGGCCTTTGCCAATCAAGGAATGCTCGATATTTTAGGACGAGACGGCAAACCTGCTGATTATTTAGGCGTAAATGTGTCTGAATTTGTATTTGGAGATGCCAGACGCTCAATTGCCATAGTAGAAGCCTTACGAGAAAAAAGAATCATTCAAACAGAACGTACCTTCACAAGCTTTAAAGGAAAAGAAACTCGCATTCAAGTGGTCGCTGCACCATTTTTTGACAATGATGGCAAAGCCCTGGGCGCACTGGCTCTTTGGTCTGACATCTCTGACCTTGTTGATAAAGAAGCTCTTGAAGAAAGCAACAATAGACTCATCAACCTTGCCAGCTCCGCTCAGGAAGTGGCAGACCATGTTTCCTTCACCAGCACTGAGCTCTCGGTGAAGGTGGAACAGTCAAACCGTGGCGCCGCCAACCAAAATGAGCAAATTGAAGAAGCCGCCAATGCCATGAACCAAATGAACGATGCAGTTATTGACGTAGCGCACAGCGCATCCGATGCAGCTCTTACCGCCACCAACGCCATGTCCGAAGCCAAAGAAGGCTCGGAAGTGGTCAGCAAAATGATTGCAAGCTTCCAAGACGTTGAAACTTTTACCCAAGTAGTCAAAGAAGGCATGGACAACCTGGGCAAGCAAACAGAAGGCGTTGGTGCAATTATCCGTGTTATTACAGACATTGCAGATCAAACAAACTTGCTTGCACTTAATGCCGCCATTGAAGCTGCTCGTGCCGGAGAAGCCGGTCGTGGCTTTGCCGTGGTTGCCGATGAAGTGCGAAAACTGGCAGAAAAAACCATGCAAGCCACCAGCGAAGTTAATAAAGTTATTACCGGCATTCAAAATGGAACCGAACAAAGCATGAATAGCGTTGAACGAGCAGTGCAAGCTGTACGCTCAGCAGCGCAAATGGCTGTTGAAGCCGGCTCGAAACTTGAGAGCATCGTGGGCATAGTGCAACAAACAGCCGATCGAATCCAAAGCATTGCCTCTGCTTCTGAAGAGCAATCTTCTACAAGCGAAGCTGTAAATCAGACATTGGAACATGTACGGGTGATTTCCATTGAAACGGCGACGGCAATGTCAGAGTCCTCCCGTGCTGTTGAAGAACTTGCTAAACAAGCGATAACCTTAAATAGTCTTATCCATCAACTTCAAAAAACTCAAAAAGCTCAATAGTAAAGGAAACGCTGATTAATTATTTTTTTGTGAGGGGGGAAGGGGAACTTTTGCCAAAGCCCAAAA
>CAYJJP010000410.1:0-2281 GCA_964370525.1 uncultured Desulfovibrionaceae bacterium
TATTCACCATACTTTAAAACAGCTCTTTCCGAGGAATGAGCTGTTTTTTTTATGGTAAATTAACGCCTTCTTTCCAAATGCACTTCGCGTAAATTCATAACATATTGACCTTGATATCTGGCAAGGTCTTGAAAGGTAAGATATACACTACCCCTTGCCAAACGAATGCTTCCCAAATGCATGTAGCGATATCTTTGCCAGTTATGTCCTGTTGGAGGAAGATAAAGCGAAAAATTGGGGGCGGACGAAGGATTTTTACTAAGAGTTGTAGGGGCAAAAACACCTAGTTTTCCGGTAGAACCATGTTTATCATGCTTGCTATAAACAATGCTTACATCATAAACCCCTTGCTTTTGTACGCTAAGAGGAAACATGACGACGTTAAATGTCTTCCAGCCTCCAAGATTATAAGGCTCATAACGAGGCTCAACAATGACATTTGGGGCAAAGCGTAAGTCAGAATCCTGAGGATAGAGGGTTAATGCTTCACCCAAAGTGATAAAGCTCCCGCCCGAACCGCCATAGTCATTATTGGTAATGTAATCGTTATTGTACGCATGACTTATTGTGCAAACTTGAAGTAGCAAGCAGACAATAAAGAAAATTCTCCATTTTTTTAACATGATTTACTCCTTTTTATGTTGTTTATCGATAAACTCTCTTATTATATTATTTTTTTTGCAATCGTAGTTCACGCAAATTCATAACATACTGTTTGGCAATTTCTTCTTGATCCCAAAATGCGAGAAAAACCTTTCCTTGCGGTAGCTTAATATCACCCAGTGTTTTTTCAGCGTACGTTGACCAATTATTACCAGTAGTTGGAAGTTCTACGAAAATGGAATCATGTATGAATGAATTTTTTTCCATACTTAATGTGGCAAAGATTCCAAGCTTTCCGGTGGATCCATCTAAGGCTTGTTTACTGTAGAGAATATTAATTGAATATTCTCCGGCTTCTTCAATTTCAACGGGGAAAACAATAACATTGTTACTGCGCCAGCCGCCAAGATTATAAGGGGCGGTTCGTGGTTCTACTATGACATTGGGGGCATAACGCAAATCGGCATCCTTAGGATAAAGCGTTATTATGGAAGGTAATGATTTAACAATATGACTTGGTGTGCTTTCCATGGCAAAGCAAAATGCACCCAGCATGTGCACACACAATAATGCGCTCAGAATAGAAGAAATTTTTTTATACATTGATATAAGCTCCTCTTTTTAAAATTTTTTGTCATTACAGTTTTCATTTATCGCTAATGCTCGCTTTGCACAAGAAGAAATTCGCTTATGCGATTAAGCCATTAAGCCTTTAAACAACGTACTATACTATTTCACCAGAAGCGTAGATGCTTTTTTATTTGCCCGAAAAAAGTTGTCATTTAAACAATGATGATTTATGCTTTAGAGAGGTTGGGGCAAAATATACGATTTTTAAACTAAACACAGTAAATGAGGATGCAATTATGCTTAATAAATTGTTGGCAAAAGTAGGAATAGGAAGCGCAAAAGTTGATACTGTTTTGAAAAATACGACTTTGACTCAAGGGGATATGGTTGAGGGAATTGTACACATTCAAGGCGGAAAAGTAGACCAAGACATCAATAAAGTTACCATTTCTGTAATGACACGAGCCAAAGCTGTGCGGATTTCAGATGGTGAGGAAGAAACATATCATACCAGCATGGCTATTGGCAAAATTCAGGTCGACCAGCCAATGAAGGTAGAAGCTCAGCAAAAATATGAAATTCCTTTTAGCTTAAAGTTACCGTCAGAAACACCCATAACCTCCATTGCTTCCGGCAAAAATGAATCCAAAGTTTGGATTTATACCGACCTTGACATTGAATCCGGATTTGACAGCGGCGACCGAGATTATCTTACTATCCTACCTCATCCTGCCGTTGAGATGATGATTAACCGTTTCCTTGCCGGTGGATTTACATTTAAGAAAGTAGATGTGGAAAAGGGATACCTAAAAACTCCTTCTTTTTCCAGCTCTTCAGGCATATACCAAGAAGTTGAAATGCGCCCTGCCTCAGCCGGAATTTTTAACTGGAGCAGCCGCACCATCAATGAAGTTGAACTAAGTTTTATACTCGAAGACGATTTGGTGCATTTGTTGGTGGAAATTGATCGCAGTTTTTCCGGAGACGGATATGTTTCTGTGAGCTATCCTGCATCGGTACAAGAGCATGAAATAGAAACTTATTTTGGACAAATATTTGAGTAGGTTTTATGGATAAGCACCGGAAATAATTTTGCAGGTTTGCTTAC
>CAYJJP010000411.1:0-2276 GCA_964370525.1 uncultured Desulfovibrionaceae bacterium
GAGCAACGCGGGTCTGGGGGAAGAACCTTTTGTTCACAAAAGGTTCTTCCCCCAGAAAAATAATTAATCAGTGTATCCTTTTAAAGCTTGACCTTCACACCGCGAGCAATGTAGTTTCAGCTGTCGCTGTTAGGCGTGGGCTTAGTGCCGGCGCTACAGGCTACAACGATAAACCAATGTTCATTGGACGCCTAAGCGTTTCTCTTTGTATATAACCAAGAATATATTGTTGTAGTGTCCGGCAAAAAAGAGCTTTTTAATATATAACTTATTGGAATACTAATGCAAGAAACAGATGTAAATAAAGTGTCTCATTTATCCTCATTACAAAAACCAAGTGAACTGCAACATATGGACTTATCGACTTTGGCTACGCTTGGTCAAGAAGTTCGTGAACGTATTATTGAAGTGGTTGCAAAAAATGGTGGACATTTGGCTCCTTCGCTTGGCGTTGTGGAGTTGACTCTTGCTTTATTGCACTGTTTTGATGCTGAAAAAGATAAGTTTATTTGGGATGTTGGGCATCAGAGTTATGCTTGGAAACTACTTACGGGACGTGCGGACTCTTTTTCGAGCCTGCGAACCCTTGGCGGCATTTCCGGATTTCCCAAGGTGAGCGAAAGTCCTTACGATCATTTTGGCGTAGGTCATGCGTCAACGTCCATCTCCGCCGGACTTGGCATGGCTATGGCGCGTGATTTATGCGGTGAGGATCATCGTATTGTGACAGTTATTGGTGACGGTGCGCTTACCGGTGGTCAAGCGCTCGAAGGCTTAAACCTTGCCGGACATATGGGGCGGCGATTTATTGTTATTTTGAATGATAATGAGATGTCCATTTCCCCCAATGTGGGGGCTTTGTCACGTTTTCTGAGTCGTAACCTTTCGCGGCGTTGGGTGCGGCAAATGCGTAAGGATGTACTTGCATTTTTGCGTTCAGTGCCTCGCATTGGAAATAATTTAGCTACTTATGCCTTGCGTGGCGAGTGGTCTTTCAAGTCTTTTTTCACACCGGGTATGTTGTTTGAGGCTTTTCGTTTTAACTATATTGGTCCGGTGGATGGGCATGATTTAGCCGCCTTGAAAAAGCATTTAGACATGGCATCAGCCGTTGAAGATGGGCCGGTTCTCTTGCATGTATTGACCCATAAGGGCAAGGGCTATGCGCCGGCAGAGGAAGATCCCACGCATTTTCATGGGGTAGGGGGCTTTGACGTGCAAAGCGGAGCCTTGCCGCCCAAGAGTGACGCCATATCATTTACAGATGCTTTTGCGTGCTGTTTGGTGGATATTGCTAAGGATAATGAAGATATAGTCGGGATTACGGCAGCCATGCCCGAAGGAACCGGTATGCAAGCTTTTGGCTTGTGCTATCCTGAGCGTTTTGTGGATGTGGGCATTTGCGAACAACATGCCGTGACGTTTGCCGCCGGTCTTGCCATACAGGGTAAACGTCCGGTGGTTGCGCTGTACTCTACATTTTTGCAAAGGGCATATGATCAAGTTGTGCATGATGTGTGCTTGCAAAATTTGCCGGTTATTTTTTGCATTGACCGAGCCGGCCTTGTGGGTGAGGACGGCCCGACACATCATGGAGTGTTTGACGTGGCGTATTTGCGCCATATTCCCAATCTGCAGTTGCTTGCGCCGCGTGATGAAGCCGTGCTTTGTCATGCGCTGTATACTGCCAGCGTACATGATGGCCCGATTGCATTGCGTTATCCGCGTGGTCTTGGCGTGGGTGTTCCCTTACCGCAAAAATATGAGCGTCTTACGCCTGCAGAAGGGGAAGTTTTGCTAAGCGGTGAGGATGTTGTTATTATTGCGCTTGGTACATGTGTACATTACGCCTTGAAAGCTGCTGCTGAAATTGCTGCAACGCATGGAAAAAATGTAACCGTTTTCGATCCTATTTGGGTAAAACCCTTGCCGGAAAAACAAATTTTAGAGCTTGTTAAGGCGCATAAACATATTGTGTTCGTGGAAGAATGTTCACTCATGGGCGGATTTTCGTCTGCTGTTGTGGAAATGCTTATAGATAACCAAGCTTTGCAGGATAAAAATGTGCAGAGGATTGGCATTGACGATGTTTTTGTGGAGCATGGTAAACAGCAAATATTGCGCACACAAGTCGGTCTTTCTGCAGAAAATATTGTGAATAAAGTTAGGGAAATGTTACTATTGCCTAGTTAGCTTCCACAAGCACCCAACTAATCAGTTTTTTAAGGATATACTGATTAATTATTTTTCTGGGGGAAAACCTTTTGTGAACAAAA
>CAYJJP010000412.1:0-2263 GCA_964370525.1 uncultured Desulfovibrionaceae bacterium
TTTACTATTTTGATTCTGCGCGAATTTTTTCCACCATAGCTGTAACTTTTGGGATTTCATCGGCGGTAATATCAAGCGCTGTGCGAACGTCTTCTTCTGAATGTGCAGCAGAAAGGAAGAAGCGCAAACGAGCTGTTCCCTCTTTTACGGCAGGGAAAGTTATGGGCATGGCGTAGACGCCTCGATTGAAAAGCGCATTGGCCATAAAGCCGGCAACCATTGAGTCACCCACTATTACCGGTACGTTGGCATAGCCTTGCGCAACACCTGTGTCTAGTCCCAATCCTTTGGCATATTTAAGGAAGTATTGGCTGATGTTTTGTAATTTATGAACCCGTTCAGGCTCACGCTTTAAAATTTCGAGCGCTTTATTGCATGCTGCTGTAAGAACCGGGGACATGCCTACGCTGAAAACGAAACCGGCTGAACCATATTTTATGTATTCGATAAGCTCCTTACTGCCGGCAATAAATCCACCGCAACCGCACAATGATTTGCTGAGTGTGCTCATCCACATATCTACATCTTTGGGGTTTATGCCAAAGTGCTCACGTGCTCCCCGTCCTGTTGCGCCGAGGGTGCCGAGGGAGTGTGCTTCGTCTACCAGCAACATGCAGTCATATTTTTTCTTTAATTCCACAAGGCGAGGTAAGTCGGGGATGTTGCCATCCATGCTGAAAAGGCCTTCGGTAACAATGATAGCACGGCGATGCTCTGAACGTTTTTCCTTAAGGATTGCTTCCAAGGCATCAGCATCATTGTGAGTATAAGAAATGCGGGTAGCTCCGGACAGTTTTGCTCCTTGTTGTAAGGAGTTGTGTGCAAGGTTGTCCTGCAAAATTAAATCACGCGAGCCAAAAAGAAAGCCCAACGTGGAAACGTTGGTGGCATGACCACTTACATATATTACACAATCTTCCACATCATAAAAGTCGGCAATGGCTTTTTCAAATTCTTGGTGTGCCGGTCTTTCGCCGCCTACTAAGCGGCTGGCTCCGGCGGAAGTGCCGAATTCTTCTGCAGCCTTGGTTACAGCGGCTGTTATTTCGGGGTGTCCATTTAAATCTAAGTAGTCGTAGGTAGAAAAATTTAGATATTCTTTCCCTTCAATAGATGTTGTTGCTTTTGCCATGCCATCGTGACAAAGAAAAAGGGGATTGCGCATACCCATGGCAGCACCCATGGCCACAAGGCGTCCAAAAGAAAGCTTATTTCGCATGCGACCGAACCCGCTAGAACATTCCTGCTCTCCTAAAGCTCCTTCTTGCTCTGTGAACATAGTGTCTTTTACCTCGGTGTTCAAATCTTGCTTTTTATCCATGCCATCTCCCAAATAATAATATATTATGCATAGTTATGCTTACTAGTGCACAGTGAATTGAAAATATATTACATAAGTATCTATGTATTAAGCTTGCCTTCTACTACAAAATTTTACAGCTTGCAAGGTTTAATACCTTACGTTATACGAAAAAAGTGTCGCCGTAAAGTTAGACATTCAAATGCTTAAGCTGGACAAAAGCGCAATATTCATTTAATAAGCCTTGTACTGTTGTAAAAACAGTTGTAACGTGAACTAATTTTGTTTGACCAAATGATGACCACATTTATGGTCATTCAAGGAAAGAATATACCATGCCGCAATGCGAGAAAATTGAAAAAACTTTGATTTCCGATGCTTATCAAGAGTATGTAGGAAATGGCTTTTATTTAGCAAGGCTTAAGCATAATGACGAGAGTTATCGATTAGGCGCCACGACGCCACAATTTCGCAAGGAATTGACTTCGCTTGCTCTTGCTCCAAGTCCTGATGAGCTACAAGCTTTGCAAGAAAAAGGTCTTTATTTAAATCTTGATGCGCAAGCGCCAAGGGTCGGGATCACTTGCGGTGGCGTCGGTTCGGTTTGGCCGGGTCTTGGTCGGGGGTTATACGATACCTTTCCCGCAGCCCGTGCTGCCATGGACAGGATAGCCGCTATAGCTGACTGGGATATCTTGGCTTTAATGGATGAAACGGATTTAGAAAAACTTTCTCGTTCTCGCTGGCAAATGCCGTATTTGTTTTTCATAGAATATGCTCAAGCCAGTTACTTGAAATCGCTTGGCTTTTCAGCGCATATTGTAACGGGGCATAGCCTTGGTGAGCTGATCTCGCTAAGCCTTGCCGATGTCTTTAGTCTTGAAACTGCTTGGCAAGTTTTTGATCGTCGTGCTGTATATATTGATGGGATTGAGCAAGATGCTACCAGTAATATGGGCATGA
>CAYJJP010000413.1:0-2260 GCA_964370525.1 uncultured Desulfovibrionaceae bacterium
TTTCGTTGGACACAAAATAGACAGACAAGCCCTATAAATTTAGTTGATTATTGGGGCTATTTTCACGACGATCCTTGTCCGCCACATAGTGTCAATCCACGAGCAGAAGGGCAAGGTCGAGGAATTGGCGTTGTGCTTGCGGGGAGAGAATCACGTCGCTCCTTGCCAATGCCCGTGTTGGCGCAGGTGGTTCGAACCTATTTTGAAGCCATGAACGGCATTAAGGACGTCATAAATATATATTTGTTCGGCAGCACAGCAGAAATGCCCCTCGCTAGACAATTACGACGACTTTTACCGGCTAATGTGCAAAGCGTGCTGGTGGATTTATGTGGAAAAACCTCTTGGAATGATTTGCCCCCTGCGCTCACAGGGCTTGATATGTTACTCAGCCCGGATACGGGCACTATGCATCTTGCGGCGCATCTTGGCGTGCCGGTGACGGCCTTTTTCCTCTCTTCGGCTTGGTGCCATGAAACAGGCCCCTATGGTGAAGGGCATTTTGTATGGCAATCAGCGGCAGCATGCGCGCCTTGCCTTGAAAGTGCCGCATGTTTGATTGATACCAAATGCCTTGAAGATTTTACGAAAAGGGAATTTTATCGTTCGATTACCTCGCATATTCAGGGCAATGCACACGCCGAGCAACACATACTACAAGAATGTACTTTAACAGGGCAAAAATCATGCGTGGACGCTTTGGGGAGCACATGGAAAGTGCTGTATGGTGAGGATAATCACGCGCAAAAGCGAGCGCATTTGCGTGCTGTGCTCACCAACTATTGTGGTCAAAAGCAAGATGTAAGTTACAACCCTGAAATGATACAATATTTTTATGACGAAGCAGACTGGATGCTTCGCACCCAAAAGCCAAACTATGCGGCACTTATGAAAGGATAATTAATGCTATGAATATACAATCAACTCAATCTTTACGCGTGCTTGTAGTTCTCCCCTTTTATGGTGGATCTTTGCCCATCGGTGAATACTGCGTTACAGCTTTGCGCAATCTTGGGCACAGTGTAGAAGTTTTTGAAGCACCACTTTTTTATACAGCATTTTCAGCCATGAAGCATTTGCGGATAACAGCTGAACGCCTTGAGCAATTAGAAGGAGGATTTTTACAAAATATTTCCCAAGCAATCTTGGCTCAAGTGGAAAGCTTTGAACCTGATTTGGTATTGACCATGGCACAAGCGCCGGTAAGTCGTCAGCTTTTACGCAGGCTTGAAAAAATGTCGGTGCCTACCGCCATGTGGTTTGTGGAAGATTATACACTATTCACTTACTGGCGAGCCTTTGCTCCGCTCTATTCAGTGTTTGCCGTCATTCAAAAAAATTCTTTCCTCCAAGAATTAACTGAAATCGGCCAGGAAAATGCCTTATATCTTCCCATGGCTGCCTTGCCCTCCTTCCATACTCCACAAGAGCTGACCCCCCTTGAGAAAAAGAAATTTGCCGCCGACGTTGCTTTCTTGGGCGCCGGTTATCCCAATAGACGAGTGGCTTTTCGCCCGCTTGCCAGTCGGAAAAATTTCAAAATTTGGGGCACAGAATGGGATAATGATGGCGTACTTGCCAAATGCGTTCAAGAAAATGGCGCGCGCATTAGCCCAGAAGATGCGGTGAAGATTTATAGCGCCACAAATATCAATATTAATCTACATTCAAGCGTTCAACATTCCAACAATATTTCCGAAGGCGATTTTGTAAATCCACGCACATTTGAACTTGCTGCCATTGGGGCTTTTCAAGTGGTGGACACTCGCACGCTCATGAGTGAACTTTTTGATGATGACATGCTCGCTACCTTTAACAGTCTTGAGCAAATGTATGAACTCATAGACTATTATGATACAAAACCCGAAGAACGCACCAGCATGGCACAAAAGGCAAGGGCGCATGCGCTTGAACATCATTGTTATGAACAGCGCATGCAAACCCTTCTTAATTATGTAGAAGAAAAATGCGGCCCTTGGAAAAAGCGATCCTATACCCATTTTCCCGTGGACTTACCCGAAGAGCTACGCTCTGATATGGGAGAACTTTTTGATGCCTTGAAATTACCGGCTGATGCGAGCTTTGAAGATGTTATTGTACGCCTTCGCCAACGTAGCGGCTTGCTCAGCCCTTTGGAAACAACCCTGCTCTTCTTAGATGAATGGAAGAAGCAATATAAATAAATGTGGCTATTGCCTTTAGTCAGTTTTTTCTGGGGGAAGGAAAACCCTTTTGCTAGCGCCAAAAAGTGTTTTCCTTC
>CAYJJP010000414.1:0-2259 GCA_964370525.1 uncultured Desulfovibrionaceae bacterium
AAATTAAAGAATGACTTTTGCAAACGACAGGAACCTAAAGTCTTGAGATTTAAATCCGATAATGCTATTACGGAATAGCGTCAAGCTTTCACGAGCAATTTTAAAGAGTTTTTCAGGCTTTCATTTGGTTTAATTTATAAAAAGGATGGTGAATATGAAATTTAAACTTCTTGGCAAAGTGCTGCTTTTTACCCTAATTCCTATTATACTAGGATTTTCGGCACTTACATTTTTAGCATCACAGCTAACTTCAAATGGGCTGTACGAAAATTCGGACATTCAATTACTGGAGTTTGCAAAAAAACAAGCATCTGAAATTGACAATATTTTTGTGAATGTTATCTCCCTTGGAGATATGCTTGATAGCAACCAAGACATTGAAGACTTTACTGCACTGGCAAACTCATTGGGCAAAGACCGAGAGTCTACTCAGGAATTTGTCGACAATAAAAAATTAGTCACAAATATGATTGCTGAAATTGCTGAGGATTTTCCTGATATTTCAGCCGTTGCCATTGTGGCAAAAGACGGTAAAACCATAGCTGCCTCTAACCCAACTGCAGCACGTGTAGACGTTAGCAAATACCCAAGCGTTGTGGAAGCTTTTGGGGGCAAAAGCAATTTTAAAACTAGCCTGTCCAAATCTACTAATAGGCTGAGTATCATGGTGGCTTCGCCTATCACCGCTGACGGCTCCACCGAAGCTGCTGACGGCGTAATGTTGCTTGTGGTTGACCTAGCTGCTATTTCTGATGATACCATCAAGCATGTAAAACTCATGCCCTCATCCAGCGTATTCTTATTGGATGCAAATGGAATAATGCTCATGGAAAAAACATTTCCTGAGCTTATTGGCAAGGACAATACCATTTATGAATATGTCCGCACAGTACTGGCACAAAAAAACGGTATTACCCGTTATGAATGGGAAGGTGTGGATAAGTTGACCCACTTCGCCGAACTGCCAACCACAAAATGGATTGTGGGCATTGAAACAGACGAAAGCGACTTTTACACAACGGCCAATGAAATCAGCTTAATACTTGCACTTGTGAGTGCAGGTATTGTGTTTATTGTTGGGCTTATTGTTTATTTGGTCATCAAAAAAGTTGTGGTCGTTGTTTCGCAAAGTGCCAATATTGCAACCTATGTTGCAGAAGGTAATTTGAAACTCACAGCCGAACAAGATGAGCAAATCAACGCTGCCTTAAAACGTGAAGACGAATTTTCAACCCTTGGTGCTGCTTTTAGATCCATGATCAATAACCTTGCCGCCATGGTTCTCCAATCTGAAGAAAAGAGCAAAGAAGCACAAGTGGCCGCCGATAACGCTGCCATTGCCACACAGCAAGCTGAAAAATCCGCTGCAGAAGCTGAAGAAAACAGGAAAAACATCTTGATAGCAGTCGCAAAGCTTGAGGGCATTGTCAACAACATCGCCTCTGCTTCCGCACAGCTTTCCACGCAGATTGAACTGTCCACTACCGGTGCAGAAGAGCAATCAGCTCGCATGACGGAAACAGCAACGGCTATGGATGAAATGAACGGTACTGTTCTTGAGGTGGCGAGAAACTCCGGCACCAGCGCAGAACTTGCCGACAATACCAAGGCTAAAGCCATTGATGGAGCTAGCATTACACGCAAGTGCCAAACATCCATGACGCAAGTAAAGGATGAATCTTTAAAGCTTCGCCAAAACATGAGCGAGCTTGCAAATCATGCTCAATCAATCAGCGCAGTTATGAGCGTTATCTCTGACATTGCCGATCAAACCAACTTGCTCGCGCTCAATGCCGCCATCGAAGCTGCCAGAGCCGGTGAGGCAGGTCGTGGCTTTGCTGTTGTTGCTGACGAAGTTCGCAAACTTGCAGAAAAAACCATCTCATCCACAACCGACGTTGCCAATGCCATCAATGCCATTCAGCAAAGTACGGAAGTTAATGTTCAGCAAGTTGATACCGCTGTGGCACGCATTGAAGAAGCCACAGAGCTTGCCATCGAAGGTGGGCATGCCCTGCAAGGCATTTTGGAAATGGCAGAGCATAGCGCCGATGAAATCCGTGCTATTGCCACCGCCAGTGAACAACAGTCCGCTACTTCTGATGAAATCGCCCAATCCATTATGGCTGTGACCAATATTGCAACAAGCACTGTCAACGCCATGAACGAAGCATCGCAAGCTGTATCTTCTTTAACCGAACAAGCCCAACAGCTTTCAAACTTAGTAGAAAACTTGAAGAACAGCTAGTAACTGATTAT
>CAYJJP010000415.1:0-2249 GCA_964370525.1 uncultured Desulfovibrionaceae bacterium
AGAATCACTTTTTAACAGTAAACGATCTACAAAAGCACCTTCAGCCATGATGCAGCCCCCTGCTTCTCCCTGCTCGTTTAGTCTTCTGGCAAGCCCACGCGGAGTTGTCATTTCTGTAAGCAATGTGGGAGAAACTTTGTTCATTTCGTCTTCCAATTCTTTCAAATTTAATGAATATTCTTCTAGCTCTTCTTGTACTGCTGCAAATGAGTCAGCAGTAACTCCTTCTTCAGCAAAATAAGCTAATACCTCTTTATCTTTAACTTTATCAGCAATAAGTCGTGTTTTTTTATAATTTTTACGCTTAGATTCACTAGGAATGCCTTGCTCGAATTGCCATCGGAACTTATCAAAAGGCTTGCGCAATTCTGAAATTATGCGGCTCTTTTGAGTTCCGGCAGGGGATATTTGTACAAACATAAGTGATGTCGCCATGGGCCAATCTTTCTTCAGCTTAAGAGTGACTCGCCCCCACGTTGCAGTGGCAATGGAACCCGCAATAAATAACGAAATACCTATAGGATCATGAAACTTAGGAGTTGCAAGTTGTTTTGCAAACCGTACAAGCTTTTTATCATGCAATCTTATACCGTAGGATTTTCGAGGTCCGTTTTTAAGAGGACTTGGGTATCGTATAGAAAGTTGATACTCTTCTTCACTTATGGTCTCTCGTAAATGCTTGTGCATATGAATTTTAGAAAATTGCTGCTCAGTGCGATGTTCATCGATTCTTTCTTTCATTTCTTCCATGAAAGAGGAGCGGTTCCGTCTTCGCTGATAGCGATCGTCAAAATCCCCATGAGCTGGATAATTGGAATTTCTTTGCTGTAGCACTTGCTGGATAGGACTTTCGTCAAAACGACTCTGCCTGCCATACGGTTCGTGGTCTATTTGTAAAATAGGTTGTTGATTTTCAAATGATTGTCCTTGCTCCGCAGCACTTACATATCCATCAAGACTTTTTGTCTTTTTCATATTTATTTCCTTTGTTGATGGTGAGAAGAGGAAGCATGGCTCCCCCTTCTTACGTTAAATTACTTCAAATCAACAGAGCGTATCGAGGGAGAACCAGTAATGATAGCAACAGGTATTTCAAGGTTTATCTTCTTGATTTTGTCAAGTTGTTCCTGTGAAGTGGCTTCCATTGCTTCTACGACAGCAGCTATCTGAGAGGCTATGGCGTCAGTGTCAATGGTGCATTGGCTGACATTGACAAAATTGACTTGAACTTCCGGGCTACTAACAACTTCAGCCTCTTTAACCACTTTCTTGTTATGTAAATGGTTGTAATTAGACATTAACCTCTCCTAGGTTAAAAGGTTCTAAAATGACTTTGTCATTATCAGCACAAGTTACCTTTATGTAATCGCCCTTTGAAATACCAAGCTCATTGATTTTAATTATAGGATTGCCGGACTTGCGTAGGGTGTAACTTGGAGCAGGGAGAGCCTTGCCTGTCTTAACATAACAAGTTAAGATAATTTTCCTAACTGCACTCACTGTGATATCGCATATCAACCCAATAGCTTCTGCAGGATGCCCTTCCTCAAGCAAAATCAGAACTTTATACGCCAATTCTTCGTCATCTGCCTCAGTACGTTTTTTCCTTCGTGGTTTACTTGACGCTTGGCTAACTTCAATCACATTCGTAGCATCTGTACCGGTAGCTGTATGAGTTGCATTCTCGTCAATGGATAAGTCTTGCTCAGACTGAACACTAAAATTTCCCATAAATTTCACTCCGTTTTATAAGGTTTGTGGCTTTATTGCTCAAGCCTCTGTCTTAGCCACGCGATAAAATTCTGCCTCTCATAGCAAATAGATTTGCCAATGCGCATTTTGCTTGAAGGCCCGAGATTTTTTGCGTCTAAATTGGCCATATATCCGCGTGAATAAATTCCGCCGGTCAACTTAGCAACGGATTTGCGTGGTATTATTGCTGGTAAAGATTTAGCAAGTTCGTTCCAAAACACATTAGCATCTTTCATTGTGTACTCCTCATAATGAGTTTAAAGATTACGGTGAGATGTCCCCTTTCGCATGTAGAACATCTTTTTGCTCGGACAAAAAATATATAGTCCCCCTCACGTATTTAGTCAATAGATAAAATTTATTATTTCAATTACTTATATGTAAAAAAATGTGATTAGATTGTGATTACTCATAAAAAATGCTTCAAGAAAAATAATAGATTGAGTTTTTACACAGCAAAAAAATTGTGACCAAAATGTGAGTGAATTTATTTTTTT
>CAYJJP010000416.1:0-2246 GCA_964370525.1 uncultured Desulfovibrionaceae bacterium
CTTTCCTTAATTTATTAAGGGGATACATCGACCACGAAGCGGCGCATGTTCGCTTCACGGACTTTGTCTTGTTGCAAGCAGCGCAGCTCACGCCTTTTGAACAATATGTCTGGAACTGCCTAAGCATATCTTCACATATTTCGATAAAAAATATCATTAATCATTTTAAAAATGAGCATTTTACTAAATTTTACTGTCGCTAAGGTATGCTTTCTCTGTGTAATCGATTGGCGCATTGAGCAGAAAATAGCAAGTCATTTTAATGGTTGTAAAATCAACCTCTTATGGCTCATTGAACATGTCTTTTACTGCACAAAAAAGCAAGCAAAGAAAGCGCTGGATAAGGCTATATCAGAATGGCTTTTGCTGTCTATGCGTGCGTGGGACTTGGAGAAATTACGACCGCAAGTTTTAGCTTTAGAAAAGATCATCGACAAACAATGCCCTCAGCTCTTACCGGAGTTGAGGGTTTTGCTTTTAAATGTACAAAAACAATGCGAAAATACAGAGGAGGCTATTGAGCACGCACGCAACATTGTAAATTGTATTGAAAAATATATCAAACAACAAGAACAAATTGTAAACGCAAAAGGAGAGTCAAAAGAACAATTATCACAAGAAAATCACAAAATTCAGGGAGGTAATGACGAAAACAAGATGCCTGGCGATACGCAAATGACGCTAGGCGAACAAACATCAGCAACAGAAATAAACGAACTGGTTAAGGCTTTGCAAGACTTACTTGCAGCGGATGAAAAACAACTACCCAAAAACATAGGAGAAATATCAAAGAAAATCATAGAAAAACAAAAACCGGCTAAAGACATGTTCAAGCTACAGGTAGCAAAAGCAGGAGTAAAAACCATTGATAATCTTGAAGATTTTGCCATGCAAAAAGCTTTGCGCATATCCACAAGCCTCAAGGCAAGATTGCAAGGACTTTTGCAAGCGCAAGATTTGAAGCGTTACTTACCGGCAAGTCGTGGGCGTATCAACGCACATCGCTTACATGGCTTAAGTGTTCAAGATAGCAGAGTCTTTCTCAAGCACACCAAACGAGAAAGCACCAATACGGCGGTGCATATCCTGTTTGATACTTCATCTCATCGCAAAAATCTGTTTTTTACAACGTGTTCAAAAAGTACCAGATACAAGGAAGGCGAAGCTTTTTGCGGAGGGAGTGTATTCGATAAAACATACATGACTGCAGCAAAAAGCAAGCCTGACGCAGCAAATGGTGCTTTTTCAACACGCTGTAAAGGGAATCAACGTAACTGTGAGCATATTTCCGGCGCATACAACTTCAATGAAGTTCGCTGGAATATTTCCACTTTTACGGCATGGGCAAAAGGTGAGTACGCAATTTAAGATTCGGGCTTGGGGAAGCACACCGCTGACCGAAAGCCTGTGGTGGGTGTATCAAACACTTCTGCAGCAACCGGAACCCAGCAAGATAATTCTGCTTTATTGCAAAGATTGGACGGGACGGCGAACCGGATTACAAGGAATCGGCATTACACGCCACAGATTACGCAGAAAAAATCGGCATAGAAATCTATGGCATAGGCATTCCGCCTTGCGAAATCCAAAACATCTTAAATGGAAGAGCATACTTCATTAATAAATATCATTACTTACTGCACTCTAAAAGAATAAAAGTAATTATTTGTCAATAATTCATGAAGATATGCTCGCCTGAACACAAAAGCATCAAACTTGAAAGCATGAACCAATTGCCCCAAGCCATGTTCGGCTTGCTACAACACGCACTACTCAAACAAAAATAAAGGAGAGATTATGAATATTTTAGCATGGATTCCAGTGATTATCGCTGTGGCTGAGGCTATCAAAACCAGCATGGAAGATTAGATTAGTCATTAACTTCAAGACGGTTGGGTAGGATTATTCCTGCCCAATTGTCTTTGCACAGCTTGCATAAATACTCAAGAATGTTTTTTCCTTGCATTCAAATTGAAAGTAGAACTTGGATGTTTGATGCGAAACAAAACTCGGTATAGTAAAAGCAGTCACTGCTAGTGCTGTAATTTTACCATGTGGATAAAACTCAAGCTACAATTGCCAGCTCGAAATAAATGACCCAAAACTATTCACATCCGTTCACCTTGTTTCATTGCAAAAAGTGGCACAAATGTGGCACAAAATCGCATACAACAGAAAAAGGACTTAAAGCATTTTACTCTAAGTCCTTGTAATTTCTGGTCGGGATGAGAGGATTTGAACCTCCG
>CAYJJP010000417.1:0-2237 GCA_964370525.1 uncultured Desulfovibrionaceae bacterium
CAGGATTTCCAAAAATAAGTCAATTTCATATAATTATAAGGTACTATACCTTAAGTGAAAAGAAATGTCCATACAAGCAGGAAGCAAAATTGCTTTAAGGATACACTGATTTATTATTTTTCTGGGGAAGAACCTTTTGTGAACAAAAGGTTCTTCCCCGAGACCCGCGCTGCTCTCGATTTGCGTAAAGCTCGCAAGCTAGCTAACGCAAACGCCTTCGGCGCCCGTTGGGTCGGCCTTTCCAAAAAACTTTCACGCGAATTTTTCTTGTGAAAAATTCTTTTCTGTATAGAGCTTTAAATTAAAAAATGCTGTACTAATTTTAATTTTAGTTTCCTTAAAATAAAATGTGATGGGATTTCCAAAGGGGATTATCCTCAACTCTTATTTATTTTTTTCGTTGCATTACATTAAAGCCAATGATACATGATAGTTCTGTTTTAATTTTTAACCGCTTAAATGCGCATAAAGGAATTTTCCATGGCTACGATTACTGCTGAATATCTTGGTGATTTAAAGATGTCTCTTAAGCATCATGAAAGTAATACTGTTATTATTACGGATGCCCCCGTTGACAATGGCGGTAAGGGAGAGAGCTTTTCGCCCACAGATCTTTGTGCCTCTTCGCTTGCAACATGTGCTATGACTATTATTGGTTTGTATGCAAATACTCATAATATTGATGTAAAAGGTACAAAACTCGATATAGTAAAGATAATGTCCAAAGACCCAAGGCGCATTGCCAAGATAGAAGTGACTATGCACATGCCCCAAAATGATTTTTCAGAGCACCACAAAAAGGGCATTGAACATTGTATAAATGCTTGCCCCGTACACCATAGCTTGCATCCGGAAGTGGAAAAAGTTTTTAATGTTATATGGTAAATATTTTTAATATCATTGTTTTTAATGGCTCTGCCAATAGCTCATATGCTAATTACAAAATTGAGTTAGCGTTAGACGTATATTCGTATTTTTGACGGAGAGCACAAAAAACCTGTTCCGAACATGTCAGAACAGGTTTTTTTACTTAGAATTGCTTGCTATTTTAATGATTTTGAGATTTTATTCTTGTTTGTCACCTTCTTCGGCTGGTGGCGTGGCATTTTCTTCATTTTGTTTAGTTTCTTCAGCTTTTTCAGCTTCATTGGCTTTTGGAGTTTCTTTGGCTTCTGAATTATCGGCAGCCTTTTCTTCTACTTTATTTTTATCGCTTGTAGCATCTTTTTCTTCGGGGGCATCACCTTCACTTGTTTTATTTTCAGTCTGTGTTTCAGGTGCTACTTTTTCTTTTGCGCCATCGCCTTCGGTAGCACCGCTAAACACGGATTTGTATTCAACTGACTGTTTATTCAAAATTTCGATGATTTCAGTAGTTATGTCCAAAGATTTATCGTAAGAAAGTGCATTTTCAGAATTTAGAATCACGGACAAGTTATTTTTTGTACGATATTCATCAAGAATTCGAAGCACAAGATCATTCATAATGCTAGTGGCATTTTGGACTTCAGCTTGCATGCGCTGCTGTACTAAGCCATAATACATTTGTATTTCTTGTTGTATTTCAGCGTTTTCAGGATCCGCCTGTAGTTTGGCTTGAAGCGCAGTAACTTCTTCTTGAATTTCAGCTTGAAGCTTACCTATAAATTCCATTCCGTCTTTACCAGGTTTACTTTCCCGTGATATACGCGCGGTATCTACGACTTTAATTGTATTTCCCCCATCGGTAGCGGAAACTTTTTCTGTGTTTTCACATGCGCTTAACAAAAAAGTGAGCATAAGCATGAGGGGAAGAATGCGTAACATATAGAACTCCTTAATGATTATAGAAAAACACTTTTTTTCGTGGTCATTTAACTTCAGTGTATTTCATTTAGTAAAAGGTTTAACAATTAACTGGTGTAAATATATTTTTTTCATAAAAAATACAAGAGGAATTTTTTACATAAAAATTTAAGACCTCTGCGCAATTCATTGCGCAAGGTCTTTGGAGTGTTGACGATAGTCAATGCGACCGAAAATCAAGAATAGGCGGAGCTTTGCTTCGCCGTTAAGTGATTGATTTTTGTGCCTTTTGCTCTGCGCATAACATTTTATACTCCGAAGAAATTTTTATTTATAACAGTAAAGTAATATTTGAACATAATTGTGCAGAGCTCTTAATTTATAAGATATTATGTGTTTAAGGATACACTGATTAATTATTTTTTTGTGAGGGGGGAAGGGGAACTTTTGCC
>CAYJJP010000418.1:0-2235 GCA_964370525.1 uncultured Desulfovibrionaceae bacterium
CGTTAGGCGAGGAACGAGCCTTACGGATATCGAGAGCAACGCGGAAGCTTTTGGCTAAAAACTCGAAGTAGTCGCAAAAGTTCCCCTTCCCCCCTCACAAAAAAATAATAAATCAGTGTATCCTTAACTTAAAAGGAATTAATCAACGAATCCCTAAACCTCAGCTGCATTACTCCACAAAGGACGATTGGGCACAACACACTGACCATACATATCCACATCCAACAACGATTCACCGTACTTATGGAAACTGTCAAAAATATCCTCCTGAAATTGCCCGCGATCTGTCTGAAAGCGACTGGCAGCGTCACCTTGCGCCTTTCGTCTGCATTCTTCAAGGAAATCAAGATTATCATGCACAAGGCTAACCAAATCACCGTCAAGACCGCCATTGTCTACCAAGGACGTTAGTATTTCAAAAGCTTTTTGTGGTAAAAGTCCCTTACGATAAGGGCGATCTTCGGTCAATGCGGTGAGAATATCGGCAATGGCAATAACTCTGGCCTCTAGTGGTAGCTCTTTTGCCGAAAGGCCATTGGGATATCCCTTGCCGTCAAGGCGTTCATGGTGCGCACTTGCCCAAAAGCCTACTTTTTCCAAACCTGGGATAGGCACTAATATTTGACGTGAAATGCTGGCATGTTGCTGCACAATATTATACTCATCGGGTGTCAGCATACCTTTTTTTTCAATCAATTCAACTGGTACACCCATTTTACCTATGTCATGCAAAAGACCTGCCACATACAAATCATTGATTTCAGCCTCCGACGCACCGGTTAGAGCGTATAAAGCACGGCTTTGTTCGGCAACGCCCACGGTATGCGTTGCGGTGCTTGGGCTTCTTGAGTCAATAACATAAGAAAAGATAGAAGAAAACTCTACAATTTCAGAAGTATCAAGCATACGAGAGGCAAAAGCTGACTGTGGTTTGGGAAAACCACGTTTAAAGTATTCCATGAAGTCTTTTTGGGTGAACATATCATTCAATGCATCCACATCTTCTTGAACAAAAGTACCCTTCGGCATACTGTTGACTAACTGCAAAACCTTAACATAGCTTTGATGCTTACGCAAAAAAATATCTACTGTATCCGCAAGATTAAGTAATGCTCCATAACGTGCATCCTGATGTCTTTCTTGCGGCATGGATGTGTGCTGATGCCAAGGGGTATGGTGATAAAGCACCATATTGGCAATGGGAGCTAAAATTTTACAATGGCTTAATAATGTCCAACCGGCAACGGCGTGCTGGAAAAGATTTTTCTCTATATCCTTTAAAGTAACATCACGGCGCAATAACAATGCACCTATATCGTGCAGTAAGGCTGCATTACGAATATAACGGCAAATAAGGGGCGAAAAACCTTGGGTTTCTGCAATACGCAAAGCAATAATGGCTGTGCGACGATGGTGATTTGCAAGATCGGTGGTCATGGAATCCAGTGCTCTGGAAATGCCTTCAACTAAATCGGTAATCTGTACTTGTAGCATAACTAAAATCTTATAATTTAATACATTAAAACTTCTATGCCAAGTTAAAAGCTCATACTCTCAACATTTGGCTCGGCGAAGGGAACACATAACAAAATTTATGAACATTGTAAAAATAAAAATTCTCAAAAGCTCTAGCCATCACCCTAAAAATATAATAATTTATTGAAATATAAGACAAAAAACATACTTTACCATAAAGATTTCAGCAGAAAATAATAACACAATATTACATCTCATATAAATAAGAGCTCTGCACAATTATTTCAAATATTACTTTACTGTTATAAATAAAAACTTCTTCAGAGTACAAAACGTTATTGCAGAGCAAAAGGCACAAAAATCAATCACTTAACGGCGAAGCAAAGCTCCGCCTATTCTTGATTTTTGGTCGCATTGACTACCGTCAATGCTCCAAAGACCTTGCGCAATGAATTGCGCATAGGTCTTATAAATAGAAAATTGCATCATAAGGGAATCATAGACAATATACCCAAAATGGCAAATATGATACCCAAAAATTTATGGACTTTATAACTGCCTGCGTGTAAAGTTGTTTTAAGGAAACGTTGATTAAACAAAATACTATAGACATTAGAGTGTGATATTGACCTTAAAAAATTGCGGCGCAATAACAAGCGCGTTTTGAGGGGATGGGGGGAGTTTGAGGGTGGAAGGCCGCCCCAACGGGCGCCGCAGGCGTAGCCGTTAGGCGAGGAACGAGCCTGACGGATATCGAGA
>CAYJJP010000419.1:0-2217 GCA_964370525.1 uncultured Desulfovibrionaceae bacterium
AAAGCCTATTTCACCACAAATACTTTTTGAGACACTTGATAAGTGGCTTGATGAAACAAAAAAGCGAAAGGTTTTACCTAAAACTCTCTAAAACAATTATTAGGATAAACCAGTGTGACTAATTCCATAAAAAAAACCAATGCGGCGCGTCTTTTGGATTCTTTAGATATTCCATATTCTTTACGCAAGGTAACCGTGGATGAAAACGATCTTTCAGCGACAAGGGCGGCAAACGACCTTGGCACTTTGCCCGAACAAGTGTATAAAACCTTGGTGGCACGCGGAGATAAGCACGGAGTATTCATGGCTTGTATTATGGCAGATGCCACCCTTGATCTTAAAAAAGCTGCCAAGATAACCGGCAACAAAAGTGTCGAAATGGTCAACCTTAAAGAAGTACTGCCACTCACAGGCTATGTCCGCGGTGGTTGCTCCCCTCTTGCTGCTAAAAAAGCTTATCCTGTATTCATTGATGAACACGCCATTTTGCACGAAAAAATTTATGTCAACGGTGGTCAGCGTGGTTTGCAAATTTTCATAAAACCAGACGATCTCATAAAAGCAGTCCAAGGACAATATGCCGACCTTATTAAAGAGACATTATAATAATCAGCAAGCTATATGCCACGCGTAAGCGCCCCTATATATTTAGGAATAAGTTTTTTCTCATCATAATTATCCACAACGGTTTGACGAGCATTTTTGCGTAAATATCCAAGCTCTTTATGCTTTTCAAGAGCATGGCAAATGCTCCCGGCTATCACTTTCTCGTTATAAAAATTGGTATATATGGCATTTTCCTCATCTTTAATCACCTCATGTACAGGGGCAGTGTCCGCAACAACAAGCGTACAACCGCAGCTCATGGCCTCCAAAAGCGACCACGACAACGTAAAAGGAACGGTAAAATGCGTATGCACCGTTGAAATTTGTAGAAGCGCCCTATACGTCGGATAAGGCAAGAGCGGAAGTATATGTACTCGTGAATTATCAACCTTTACCATTTCTTGCGCCAATTGCAAATAATCCTTACCATCTACCAATGGCGTTGAATAAGAAACCTCTCTGCTACCCACTATGACAATATGCGCATGAGGACGTTGCTCTAAAATATACGGAATACTTTTATAAAATTGCAAAATTCCTCGATGTGGCTCTAAGGAACGTGCCATAAACGTCACAATTTCTTTGCCCTTCAACCCTTGTAAAGAAGGTGGTAAATCTTCACCCTGCCCCGGCTTAAAAAACTCTGTGTCAATACCATTATGAATGCACTGTATTTTACGCTGATATTCCATTGGAAATTGCGATTTCTGCCAACATGTAGCCGAAATAGCCGCATCTGACACATCAAGCGCGCCCACACTCAAAATATTACATTGCCTTTGTTGAAAACTTAAGGCCCCCGGTGGTTCTTTTGCTAAATATTGAATTTCCCTCTCCGTTTTCAATGAATAATACCATTCAAAAAAGCCTGTAATTCGTGCATAGGGGAAAATTTCTCTACTATAATTGATGGTTCCAAAATTAGCATGACCATGAACCACATGCGGAACAAACCCGTTTCGCTTCACTAATTCCTGCCCCGAAGCAAAAACCAGCGACTGCTCTTGAAGACTTATATTCTTTAAATCCCTGTGCTTTGGCGCATTAATTTTAAGCCAGTGCACATTTTTGGCCTCAAGGTCTTTACGCCGCTTAAAAAGGGACAAAAAATATACAGTATTTCTTTGATCTTTGGCTAATTCTTCAGATATTTTATGAAATTGTGCCGGAAAATTATGATGAATAAAAAGAAAGTTCATATCCTAACAATCCTTATGTTATGATTTCTATGAGCCAATTTTCGTAAGAACCTTATTAATACTTCAAAAAGATTACACATATAAAGCAATTTTGTCAAGAAATGACACTACATGCAAAAACGGCTGAATTTTTTGTCTAAGCAAAAGAGCATACTTCATTGATCAATACAAACAATATTTTTCTTTTATACCAATTGTTTATAAAGGCAAACTTGCGGAGCCCTTCCCCTCCGGAGGAATTAATCAGCATATCATTAATATAATTAATCAGTGCTTGGAAAAATTGCTTGACAAGGACAATCATTTTTGTATACAAAAATTCTGTAACACAAGGAGCACAACATGTTTTCAACTATCCAAAAATATAACTCATGGCAATCATGGCGTTTTTTATTATTGGGATGTGCTGTCC
>CAYJJP010000420.1:0-2208 GCA_964370525.1 uncultured Desulfovibrionaceae bacterium
GAACAAAAAATTCACAGGATAAAATGTTGTGGATTATCATATATTAATATGCTAAACACCGATTCATAAATATTAGTAATCGGAGGATGCATGACATCAGTTAAAACAACGACTTTTTCCATGTCGCTCATTTGGTTTGGAGCAGCAGTGTCCATAGCAGAAATTGTAGTTGGGACGCTATTTGCTCCCTTGGGTTTTGCTAAGGGTTTTGCTGCCATCGTAATTGGGCATATAATCGGCGGTTTTTTACTTTACTTGGCAGGACTTATTGGCGCGCAAACGCAAAAAAGTGCTATGGATACAGTTAAAACAGCCTTTGGTGCCAAGGGTTCCGTACTTTTTTCTTCATTGAACATAGTGCAGCTTGTGGGCTGGACCGCTGTGATGATTGTTACAGGTATTTCGACGGCCAATGCTCTGTGGGCTCTGGGTGATGTTTTGTGGGGTATTATTCTTGGAGGATTGATTTTTTGTTGGATCTTCATTGGTTTAAAGAATGTCAGCAAGATTAATGCTGTAGCCATGTTGCTCTTATTTATCCTTACCATCGCCCTCAGTGTGAGCATTTTTCAAAGCAATGTCGCATATGTCGGTACAGGGCAGATGCCCTTTGGCGTGGCCATTGAATTGTCAGCCATTATGCCGCTCTCGTGGTTACCGCTCATCGCTGACTACACACGCAATGCACAAAATCCTATCAAGGCCACGCGGGCAAGTGTTGGCGTGTATCTTCTTGGAAGCACATGGATGTATACTATTGGGCTTGGGGCGGCGCTTTTCACGGCGCAGAGCGATATGGGGCAAATTCTCTTGCACTCCGGCCTTGGGATATTCGGCTTAATTATTGTACTTTTTTCCACTACCACCACCACGCTGCTTGACGTGCATTCAGCCGGAGTAAGCGCTGTGAGTATTTGGAAAAAACTTTCTGAAACCAAAACCGCCATTGTGGTCTGTGCTTTGGGTACGGTGCTAGCCATTTTTACGCCCATTCGTGAGTATGAAACGTTTTTATATTTCATAGGTTCTGTATTTGCGCCCATGGCTGCCGTGCTGATAACAAACTTTTTCTTGCTTAAAAACGACTATCATACAAAAGATTTTGCTTATTTAAATCTTGGCGTGTGGCTGGTGGGTTTTGTTTTCTACCGCTATTTAAAAACCCTCGACCTGAGTGTTGGTACCACATTGCCGGCCATCGTAGCAACTATGGCGCTATGCTTTATTGTCAATAAAGTGTCGATGATAATGTGTAAGAAGGCATAGAGAAGGGATTTGCAAAAAAAATAAGGGAAAGGCCTTTGTTGAAAGATCTTTCCCTAATGCGTTTGGAGGGACTGTACTCAGGTTTATATGGTTCGTCTATAGGCCTTGGGTTTGCTCTTCAGCCGGAACCGGTTGTGTTTCCGTTGGGTTATCTTTTTCCAAAGGGAATAGTGGAACTTCTTGCTTTTGTCCTCTTTTTGTGCCACCCATTTTTTCCATATGCATGGGGGGCTTTGTACCGTGGTGCATTTTTTCCTGTCTCATGCCATGTCCTTTTCCATGCCTCATGTCATGTCCTCTTTTATGCTTTGGCATATCCATGCAAGGGCCAAAGCTGTGTGTGCCGAGTTCAAGTCCGAGGGCTTTGTCAATGTTTTCGCCTAATTTTTTGCGATTATCACGCATTTTCTTGCGAAGATCAGTAATTTCAGAAGCTTTTTTGCCTATGGCCTCCACGTTGGGGAAGGACGCATTGTGCAAGGCTGTGAGTTCATTTTTTTTGACATAAATTTGATCTTCAATGGCCTTTTTTTCTTCATGTGCTTGAGTCACAAGCGCACGCGCAACTTTCTTTTGTTCTGGTGTTATTTTGCTATAATTAGCCGGCATTCCCATGAAGGGGCAACCACGCGCATGAGCGCCGTCAATAACAAGGAAGGGCACAATAAGTAAAGCCAGTGCGGGAAAAGCGATTTTGAGAAATTTCATATGAAGCTCCTTATGATGTGTTGTGGCAATTGCCAATAATATTTTGAAGCAAAATTCGTACCAAGATGCTAGTTTTTTTAAGGTGTCGAAAAGTAAAGTAAAAATAAATTGTGTGCGGAAAAAATGGAATTGGGCGTATAAATTTTATGCAGTAAGGGCGTATGGTGCATAAAATTTATACAGTGCGTTGAAAAAGGGTAAACTGCATCGTCAGGCTTGCTTTTTACTCCGGTT
>CAYJJP010000421.1:0-2206 GCA_964370525.1 uncultured Desulfovibrionaceae bacterium
TTGCTCATTACAGGCGATGCCTATGTGGATCACCCTGCTTTTGGGGTGGCGCTCCTAGGTCGTTGGTTGGTGGCGCATGGCTATAAGGTCGGGGTTTGCGCCCAGCCTGCATGGCAAGACAGTAAGCAAGCCTGTGCTGAGCTTTTGCGCATGGGCAGGCCACGTCTTTTTGTCGGTATCACTTCCGGTGCCCTTGATTCCATGCTGGCGCACTATACGGCTTTTCGTAAAAAACGTAGCGATGATGCCTACACTCCCGGTGGGCAATGTGGTGCAAGGCCAAACCGTGCAAGTATTGTTTATGCAAACCTTGCCCGTCAGGCTTTTCCGGGCTTGCCCCTTGTTTTGGGTGGCATTGAGGCATCGTTGCGGCGAATTACGCATTATGATTTTTGGAGCGACAGTTTACGGCGTTCGCTCTTGCTTGACGCCAAGGCTGATGTTTTAGTCTATGGCATGGGCGAGCGAGCAATTCTTGATATTGCAAGGCATTGCGAAGCAGGGCTGCCGTTACAAAATATTGCCGGAACAGCTTTTATGCAAAAATCCGGCGAAATTTTTGCTGATTGCGTTTATGAAGATGTGCCAAGCCACGAAGAAATGCTTGCCAGTGCTCCATTGCTTATGGATGTTACCTTACAAATGGAAAGGCAAGTGCATCAGGGATCATTTGTTACTGTTGAAGGTGAGCAAACATATGCACGAAAGAAGGCGCCGTGTTTGCGCCAAAGTTTCGGTTCGCGGGAGTTGATTGTTGCGCCGCCGGCTGCGCCATTGAAACAAAGTGAAATGGATAACCTGTACAGTCTTCCTTTTCAGCGAGCGGCACATCCTATTTATACTGCACCCATTCCCGCTGAGGAAATGTTGCGAGCAAGCATTACAGCGCACAGGGGATGCGGCGGTGGCTGTGCATTTTGTTCGCTGGCCTTGCACCAAGGCAGGAAACTGAGCTCTCGTTCGGCTGATTCCATTGTGCAAGAGGTTGAGCAGCTGGGGCGGACGCGTGGATTTCGAGGTAGTATTTCTGATGTGGGCGGGCCAACGGCCAATATGTGGCAGGGAAAATGTACAAATACAGGCGAGTGCAAACGTTCTTCCTGCTGTCATCCCAAGGTCTGTTCATTTTTTCATACGCCGCAAATGCAACACATTGAACTTTTGCGCAATTTAAAAAAGATGCCGGGCATAAAACATGTGCGTGTTGCCAGCGGCATTCGTGCTGATATAGCCATGCACGAAGCAAGAGCTATTCACGCCTATACCGAAGAGTTTACCGGTGGTCAACTGAAGATTGCGCCGGAGCACAGTGAGGCTGAGGTTTTATATGCCATGCGCAAGCCTCCCCTCCATATTTTTGAAACATTTTTGCAAGCCTTCCAGAAACATTGCCACAAAACAGGGCGGGAGCATTATGTGGTTCCCTATTTGATGAGTGCCTATCCCGGCTGTACCCTTGCGCATATGCGTGCTTTGGGGGCATGGCTGGAGGCTCGAAATTGGAAACCTCAGCAAGTGCAGTGCTTTATACCTACTCCCGGTACTGTCGCCACGGCAATGTTTTATACGGGATTAGATACGGAGAAAAAGCCAATTTTTGTGGCGAGAAGCGATGCCGAGCGTTTGCAACAACATGGTGTTTTAATGCCCAATATAGGTAAACGTCCGCAAAAAAATACCGATAAACCCCACGAAAAGCGTAGGCCTGCTAAAAATACGCTCGTAGAACGCACAAAAAAAGACGTAAGGAAAAATCATGGCAGACATGAACGACATGGAGCAAAGGCTGGCTCAACTGGAAGAAAATCAGTATTTTCAAGAAAAACATCTTAAAGAGCTGGATGAAGCTCTGCAAGCTCAGCAAAAATATATAGATATGCTGGAAAAAAAACTTGCGCATACCGAAGAACGACTACTCAATATTTTAGCGCAAAGCTCAGAGGGATATGTTCAAACGTTACCGCCACATTTTGCAAAATATTAAGGGATATACTGATTAATTCCTCCGGAGGGAAAGGGCGCTGTCCCTCCACCCCGACTACGAAAGCAGGGGATAATCCCCTTTGGAAACCCTACTTCGTCCTATTTTCAACAAGTTGAAAATAGGACGAAGTAAGTTGAACTTTAAGTTAATACATTGTATTGAAAGATTATTCAAAAGAATTTTTCGTAAGAAAAATTCGCGTGAAAGTTTTTTGGAAAGGGG
>CAYJJP010000422.1:0-2205 GCA_964370525.1 uncultured Desulfovibrionaceae bacterium
TCCAAACAATAATTTCCCCTCTAGTCTGAGGGGCAAACGGACAAATAACAGAAAGTTTCTATAAACACAAGCAAAAAAAAGCCACTTTCGAAAAAGAAAAACTCATTCGCCTGTATTTTGCTATAAAAACAGCTTTAACAGCCTAGTTTATAGAACTTTATCATTCGTATTATATTTTTGCGCCATGATTGAGCGGACCTGATCCCTTACCCGGGTTATAGCTTTTGCGCAAAGCAAGGTTCACATATTCTTGTGATTTTTTTATGGCCACCGAAAGAGGTAGCTCAAGACCCAAGTAGGTAGCAATGGCAGCGGAAAGAGTGCAACCTGTACCGTGATTATTATTCGTATTTACATGCGCTTGCAATAAAGCCTGCGGCTGTTCACCCGGCAAGCATAGCCAGTCCGTAACCATGATGGATGACTCAAAGTGCCCGCCCTTAATGAGCACCGCTTTGGCGCCAAGGGCAAGCAAAACTTCTGCTACTGCTTGCACATCATCAGAAGTTTGAATTTTTTTTCCGCTTAAAAGCTCTGCCTCGGGCTTATTGGGGGTGAGTAAGGTAGCAAGCGGAATGATGCGTTCTTTCATGCAGTCAATGGCATCAGCTTGCATAAGTGTATGTCCGCTTTGGCTTACACATACAGGGTCCACCACAATGGGAAAATTCACTTTTTTAAGCTCAGGCTCAAGCGTAAGCATGATTTCAGCAGAAAAAAGCATACCCGTTTTGGCAACGGCAACAGAAAATCCGTTCAGCACCGTTTGCAATTGCTGGAGCACAAAAGCCGGCTCAGGCGCATGAATGGCATCAACACCTTCACCATTTTGTGCCGTTAGTGCCGTAATAACACTCATTCCATAGCCACCCAGCGCCATAATTGTTTTGAGGTCAGCTTGAATCCCGGCGCCGCCACCGGAATCAGATCCGGCAATGGTCAAAATATTTGGAGGTTGCAACATAATTCTTTCCTTCTAAGTATATCTTCATAAATATTCAACAAATAAAAGGATATGCTGATTAATTATTTTTCTGGGGGAAAACCTTTTGTGAACAAAAGGTTCTTCCCCCAGACCCCCTTTCCAAAAAACTTTCACGCGAATTTTTCTTAAGAAAAATTCTTTTGAATGTCTTTTATCACAGAGCATTAGTAGAAAACGCAATTTGTTTCAAAGGGGATTATCCCCCTTGCTCTCGTAATCGGGGTGGAGAGGCAAATCCCTCCCCTCCGGAGGAATTAATCAGTACATCCTTAAGGTATATAAAACTTATTTAATCAACATTTCCAAAAAAATCATAACACGATGAATTACAGGAACAATAGCTAAACCAACACCGTATCTTCAATTACAGGCAAAACCTATTTTACAGCAATTTGTTGCCTCATACGATTATCAAATTGCAAAATAATGTCAACGTGCATTTTAGATACGCTGATTAATAATTTTTTTTGAGGGGAGAAGGCCGACCCATCCCCTCAAAACGTTTTAATTACTGCAATTTTTAATAAATTAATGTGGTTTTTGCCTTAACTCAGCAGCAACAGAAATAATATTATCTTTCAAACTCTTACCGTATTCTTAGTTTTTACTAGCTCATCCCGACAGGGATGAGCAATTAGCGCGTTTTGAAAGGGGGTTTGGGGGAAAACTTTTTGGCGCTAGCAAAAGTTTTCCCCCAAAAAAATCTCATGTAACAATCACGTGTTATTTGGCATAATCTGCACAATAAATTTTATTGATTGTCTAACCTTTTTATGGTATTTGAAATATTTAAAAATAGTAGGTTACACAACATGAAAAAAGCGCAAGCACTGTTATACACCTTAGGTATTATAGCAGTTTTATTTATATTTTGCTGGTCTGGTTTTGTACTCATTATTACAAGGCAAACAGATCTTTTATTGATATTGTGTATTTTGCTTGCAACAATTTTGGCGTGGTGCGTGTGGTATTCTTTTTTGACTCGAAAGAAAATATTCTGCATTTCTTGCGCAATCATTTTAATTATTACGTTATTTTTAGGCTACCTTGCATTTATGGATGTAGTTGCGCCTGTGTAATAGAAAATGCAAATGATTACTAGTTCTTAGGAAGGAAGTTCTGTAAATCCCTTGACACATTAAACGTAGCCAATTCGGTGCTTGCAGCTGTGGCAAATGGCGAGCTTGGATAATCTTTAGTGATGATTTCCAATAAGCTTT
>CAYJJP010000423.1:0-2201 GCA_964370525.1 uncultured Desulfovibrionaceae bacterium
TAGTAGCCATCAGCAAATACAGGCAAAACCAAGAGCATATACATCGCCAAACATAGAAGTAAAAGCCTGGCGACACCAAGAATTTTTCGCATAAAACACCCCCAAAAATATTATTACTAAAATCTTTTATCGGCCAAAAAAAACTTTTCCTTAGGGCTAACTTATTATTGTCTTGCCTAGACCTCTTACAAAATTCAGCCCAAAGCCATAAAAAATACTTGCCAAATATAATCACTTTTGCTAGTTTTCCACTTCCTTAATAAAGCACACACGGACAGCAACCTTAACGGGTCCCTCAAATATGTTGCATGGGCAAGATATGTAGTTGAAATACTTGAGAGGGTGTAAGGGAATGGGTCTCGTGTGGAAGAAAAGGACACACTGCTTACATCTGTAAGCAGAGCTTCCTAAAAACCCTTGGAGGAAAGACTATGGCTTATGTCAGCATGAAGCAAATGCTGGAGACGGGTGTTCACTTTGGTCACCAAACCCGTCGTTGGAACCCCAAAATGCGTCCATATATTTTTGGTTCGCGTAACGGCGTGCATATCATTGATTTGCAACAAACTATTAAACTTTTCCGCACAGCCTACGACAAAGTAGTTGATGTTGTATCCAAAGGCGGCAAAGTGCTCTTTATCGGCACCAAGCGTCAAGCTCAAGAAGCTGTGGCAACCGAAGCCGGTCGTGCAGGTCAATATCACGTTACTTATCGCTGGATGGGCGGTACCTTAACAAACTTTGCTACCATTCAAAAAAGCGTTGATCGCTTAAAGAAATTGGAAAGCATGTTTGCCGACGGTTCCATCAATCGTTATCAAAAGAAAGAAATTCTTCAATTACAACGCGAACTTGACAAGCTCAACCTTGCTCTTGGCGGCATTAAGACTATGGAGCGTTTACCGCAAATAGCCTTTATCATTGACCCGCATCGCGAAGACATTGCCGTTAAAGAATGCCGCAAACTTGGGATTCCCATTGTAGCTGTCACCGACACCAACTGCGACCCAGACGTTATTGACTACATCATTCCCGGCAATGACGACGCTATTCGTGCCATTAAACTTTTTGTTACCGCTTTTGCTGAAGCATGTCAGGAAGGCGAGGCTATGAATAAAGACGGTAAGGATCCTGAAGCAGAGCTTATGAAAGAAGCAGCAAGACTTGACTTGCCTGTGGAAGATGCAAGTGCAGCAAGTGGTGAAGAAACAGAAAATAAAGGCGAAGCTCAAGGAGACAATAATGGCTAATATTAGCGCCGCAATGGTAAAAGAACTGCGTGAAAAAACCGGCGCAGGCATGATGGATTGTAAAAAAGCCTTACAAGAAAACGACGGCGATGTGGAAAAATCCCTCGATTGGTTACGCCAAAAGGGCATTGCCAAGGCTGCTAAGAAAGTAGGCCGTGCCACTTCCGAAGGTCTTGTAACTGTCGCCACCAGCGCCGATGGCAAAAATGTTGCAATGTCTGCACTTTGCTGCGAGACTGACTTCGTTGCTCGCGGTGAACAATTTGTCGCTTTTGCCGAATCTATTTCTAAGATTGTGCTTGATAAAAATCCTGCTGACGTTTCAGCACTTGAAGCCTTGCTTGGTGATGAATTGCAAAACCAAATCGCTGTTATTGGCGAAAATATGACCCTTGGTTCATTTGCACGTTACGATGTTGCCGAAGGAAGCATGGTTGGTACTTATGTACACTCCAACAATAAATTGGGCGTCATGGTAGAGCTTGCTTGTGAAAACGGCGATTGCTCCAAGACCGATGCTTGCAATGCTCTTGCAAAAAACGTTGCCATGCAAATTGCAGCCACCAATCCTTTGGCAGTTGACCCCTCAACTTTGAATGCCGACGACATTGAGCGTGAGCGTGAAGTTTATCGCCAAAAAGCTATGGACGAAGGCAAGCCAGAAAATATTGTGGAAAAAATCGTAGAAGGCGCTGTAAAAAAATACTACAAAGAAGTATGCCTTTTAGAGCAACCCTACATCCGTGACGACAAAAAAACCATTGGTGATGTACTTAAAGATTCCGGAAAAGAAATGGGCACCACAGTGAAAATTGCGCGTTTTACTCGCATTCACCTTGGCGGCGAATAATTCCTAGAATTTAAAGTTCGACTTTTATATTACGCCGCGTGAATATTCCTGAACGGAGTTTACGCGGCGTTAGTGTTTTAAATCTCAGCTTCGACCAATTA
>CAYJJP010000424.1:0-2186 GCA_964370525.1 uncultured Desulfovibrionaceae bacterium
TTAAATAGTCCGTCACGCTGTAAACTAGGCAAGTTCTGCGGTGGATTTTCCTCCATATGGACAAAAATACCATATCCGGCTTGCTCAAGCTCGTGTTTTTTTTCTGTTAAATCCAGCGGCCATGCCGGATAAACCCACACATTGGCTCCATAATTACGCGCCCAAAATATTTCACCCTTGGGACTGACAAAGGGTTCGTTGGCCTTTACGCCAAGTAGTCCAAAGCGTGCAATACCCACCGGCCAGAAACCGTCAAGCACGATGCCAAGCGGCAAAGGGCTTTGTTTTGGCAAGGAAAGCAAGTCCTCACGAGGCAATTCGGGACTGACAAAGGCAGCGGTAAAGCCCATTTGTTTCAGCGTGCTCAAATAAGCGGCATTGGCAACATTACAAAAAGGGCCGGCCATAATATCAAGCTCTTCCACAAAAACACCATGTGGTAAATTTGCGAAAAGTTCTATCTGCCATGGTGAGTTACACACAAAGCTCGTCGCACCGTTTTTCAACATATGCGTCACAAGGCGTTGGTAATTTTTCTCTTCTTCAGGCCAAATTACCGGCGGTAGCCACCAAATAACCCGTGCAACAATGGTGCGAGAAATCTCTAACGCCTTGGGAGAAAGCCACAAGGCCATATGCCCGCCCTTGGCGGCGCGTGTTTCTCGCCCTTGAGGCATGGCTGAACGCAAAGTCATGTGCTGACGGCGTAATTTTTTTTCTTCAATACCAGCCTTATCCACAAATGAAGCAACACGAGAAACGGGGCCGGAACTTCGCCCTTGAAATCCTTCTAATTTCTTTTGCCATTGCTTAAGCGTAGACATTAAAGCAGGTTCTCGTCGATCTATAAGAAAAACAGGCGTTCCGGCTTTGGGCGTTTTGTGCTTTGGCAAACGCAAATGGAAGGAACCGGCCTTGGGTACGTGCCGTGTGACTGACAAGGTACTGTGAAAAACTTGGTCTTCAACACCAATGCGCAAATAATCGCCGGGCACAAGGTCACGATATGGCTTTAACACCGGCTGCTTATCTGTATCTGCACCCACCTTTCCAATGAGCAAGCCGGAGCTTGTGGAATCATTGGGAGCTGTGGGGATATTATTTTTTTGCGGGAGAAAACGAGCCTTACTGCCCGTGCGCCCAAGCGCCATCTCAAGATAGTCCATAGCCATTTTTTTAGCCTTGGAATCATCAGGGTTATCTCGCAAAAGTTTATAAGCAGACACCACATGAAACACATAATGCGGCCCTTTCTTTCGCCCTTCCAATTTCCATGAGGTCAGCTTGGGAATGTCCAGCAAGGTTTTTGCCAACACATCCAAGGAAAGATCAAGACAGGAGAAATAACGTCCGCTATGCTCTTTGCCCACACGATTATTTCTTTGACTGCGCATATTGTGTTCCGGTGCGTCATGCCTTCTCTTGCTATGCTGAAACTTTTTGCCACGAATTTCTTTTTGGGCATTTTTGTTAAGCTCTTCATCGGCTTTGGCAAATTGACGGGCTAAATTTTGTCCGCCTTGCTTATATACTCGTCGACATGGTTGCACACAGCGTCCACGCAATCCGCTCTTTCCGCCCATATAGCTCGACCAATAACAGCGACCGGACACGCAATAACACAACGCCCCATGTACAAATGTTTCCAGTTCAAGCCCGTCAGGGCAAGCTTCGCCCATTGTACGGATTTCATCGATGCTCAGCTCTCGTGGCAATATGACTCGATTAGCTCCAAGTTTCTTAGCCGCCTCAAGCCCTGCAGGATGGGTAATGTTGGCAAGCGTGGAGAGATATATGCCGCCTTCGAAATGGGCTTGACGTGCAATTTCTACAAATCCCGTATCTTGGACAATAATAGCATCAGCTTGCACTTGTTTTTGAAGACGAACAACCAAATGATGTGCGCTGTGCAAATCTTCCGGCTTCAACAATGTATTCATGGCCACATAGACCTTGGCATCATGGGCATGTGCTAAATCAGTAAGCCGAGAAAGCTCCGTTGCGCCAAAGTTCTCTGCCTGCATTCGAGCAGAAAAATGTTTTAAGCCCACATAGATAGCATCAGCGCCGGCGGCAAGTGCCGCTAAAAAAGATGGTGTATCCCCGGCCGGGGCAAGGATTTCTGGTTTTATGCGCATGCGTCACTCAAATTTCTTTCGTATATAAACAATTTTTTACACCTTATA
>CAYJJP010000425.1:0-2177 GCA_964370525.1 uncultured Desulfovibrionaceae bacterium
ATGCTGATATTGATGCAGATGAGCAGATAGGCGAGATATTAATTACTAGAGATGTTCAACAGAGCATTACAAATGAACTGTTATCATTTGGCAGGGCAGGAATTTTAATTGTGCTACCAAATAAAGCGGGCGGCACGATAAAAGAAACGTTAAACAGCATGCCAACTTTGCTAGAATACTCGCATAAAGATATCATCTTTGTTAAATCCGTTGATAATAAGTTAATCGAGGTGAGATTAAGAGAATGTGCCGAGGTGAAGGTCAATGAATTTGAGTGGGAGGATAGGCGCAGAATTAGGCGGCTATTTATTGATGATAATGGTCACTATGCTGTGCAGTTGTGGGACGAAATAGACGGACTTATAAGTGGTGATGGTGTTCCGCTAATGAATGGATCACCACTTGATTTTATTCCTTTTTTCATCGCAGGAAGTGAAAGGAATGGCGACAAGGTATCGAAACCACCTCTTTATGATTTGGCTGAAATCAATCTAAAACACTACGGATTATCAGCAGACTGGAATCAAAACTTGCACTATCACGGAAACGGCATACTAAATTTATTCATTGAGGACTCGCAGCAATTCAACAGGATGAACCCGTTTGGTCTAGATGTTGGTGCTGATGGTCGCAATGTTTTCGGTGCAAATGACCGAGCCGAGATTCTTCAGCTTGCTGCAACAAATGCGCTACCTGATGAAATGGTAAGGGTGGAGTCTCGTATGGTAATGCTTGGAGCTATGCTTGTTAAAAACCAATCATCGACGCAAACATTAGGCGCTAAAAAAATAGAGTTCGGTGCAGCAACTAGCACTCTTAAACAGGTGTCATTGAATGCTAGTGAGATGTTAACTGATATTGCAAATACATTGGCTATGATTCTTGGCATTACTAGGGAGCAATCAATCACGCTAAATCTCAAGTTTTTAACTGATGATATCACAGCGCAGGAGTTGCAGATATTAATGCAAAGCGTTATCGGTGGACTGTTGCCGCAATCAGCTTACTGGCAGGCGCTAAGGGATAGAGGATTCACAGCGCTAACAGATGATGAATTGCAAGAGGAAATACTTGACCAGCAACCAGTGGCAGGAACGAGCTACGAGCAGGCGCAGCAGGCAGCAGCAGGACAGGCAGCAGAATGACGAATATCGGTGAAATCATAGCGCTGTATAGCTCGCATCAAATCTATTTAGAGCGACTTGCAGCAGGGCTAGGAAACCAAGCTATTGTGCACATTGATAACATGCATGAGCGAATAGCCGAGCTGATGGGTGCTTTGTCTGCTAGAAAAACTAAGGCGGATAAGGCAAAAATCATGCAGCAGATAGCTGATATCATCAATGATGAGTTAGGCGCTATGATTGCAGATATTAAGGCGCAGCAAAGGGAGCTTGGAAAACATGAGGTGAGCTGGCAGGATGAGTCGCTAAAAGATTTAATCGAGGAAGAGTTATCCACAAACGTGCCAAATATCTCAACAGTTGCGGCATTAGTAGCAGAAACACCGATTCAAGTCGGGGCTGCTTCTTGGTCAACTTACAACGATATATTCACGACATTCAAATCAGAGCAAAAAAAAGCAATAGAGAATATAGCACAAAACGGCTTTATTTATGGCACAGCCAATGCCGACATGGCAAAACTGATACTCGATGAATTGCCTGTAGCAACAAAGAGAGCATCATCTAAAGCAATGATGATTGCACGCACAACAACCAACCACTACGCAACACAGGCAAGGTTGGCTTATGGCAAACAAAACGATGATTTAATAGAGGCGTGGCGAGGTGTTAGCACGCTGGACGGCAGAACATCGCAGCAATGCAGGGCGCTGGATGGAATCGTAATGACAACGGACGATCCACGGTGGCCATACTTTGTTACTCCGAGGCATCCCAGTTGCCGTTCAACGATAGTCCCAAATCTCAACAGTAGATACATCGATCAGGAATGGACGGCAACGAGACAACAAAAACTGATTGATGGTGTCAAGCGCATTGACTCTAAGAATCTATACTATGAGACTTTAATCGACGCAGGCAAAGAAAAACAGGATCAGATACTTGGTAAAACTCTTGCGCAGGCATTCAGAAAGCTAGACAACGCTGATGCATTTGCAAAATTAACAATTGATCCAAGGACACTGCAACCACTAACAATCAAGCAACTTATGG
>CAYJJP010000426.1:0-2156 GCA_964370525.1 uncultured Desulfovibrionaceae bacterium
GTAAAAAGCCCTGAAGCAAAAATATTGATTCCGGAAAAGAGGTAACCTAGGGAAAAGAGGTAAAAGCCATGTACAGTTAAATCATAGGCTTGTGTACCTTCGTTTAAAAATACGCCGGTTAAAGTTTCGTTGATGAAAAATGCTATACATATGAGGGCAACTGAGCTTACGCCTATAAACTTTATGCATATGGTAAACAGCTTTCTTAATTTTGATTTATTCATTGCGCCATAATAAAAACTTATGACAGGAGCTATGCCTATGGAAAAGCCTATAAATAAGGTGTTTATGAATAACTGAGCGTACAATACGACAGTTATGGCGGCAATGCCATCGTTTCCGGCCATTTTTAACATGGTAATATTAAACAAATAAGTGGTTACACCTGTGGCTAAATGAGTTACCATCTCGGAAGATCCATTGCCGCAAGCGGCAAAAATTGATTTTATATCAAAAGAAAAGCATACAAAATGCAGCATCTTTTGAGCTTTTTTCGTGGAAAAAAAATATAAACCTATTAAGGTTGGCAGTGAATACCCTAATCCCGTCGCCAGCGCCACGCCTTGCATCCCCATACCGCAATAGACAATAAAAACATAATCTAAAATAAGATTGGTAAGCCCGCCAAAAACAATGGCTATCAAAGCAATTTTGGGCTTTCCGGAAGCTATCATGGCATTTTCAAATATAGTTTGTAAAATTGCGCATGGTGCGAAAATGGATACTATCAATAAATAATCGTAACAATATTGATATGTTTCTTCGTTGGCACCGAGTCCGTATAAAATATTATCCAAAAATGCTTGAGTGATTGCCAGCAAAATTAAACCCACCACAAAACCAGTTAGGCAAAAAAGGGTTAATTTTTCCTTGGCTCTTTGTTCCTTACCTTCACCAAGAAGCTTAGCACAAATGGCATTGCCGCCCGTTCCAAGCATGGTACCCACCGCTATGAATACCGTAATCACGGGTAAGATGATGTTTATGGCCGAAAGAGCTTCTGTGCTGATAAGATTTGCCACAAAAATGCCATCAACCATGGTGTACACTGATAAAAATATCATCATGGACATGCTTGGCAAGGTGAATGCAAGGACATTCTTAACAGTAATTGTTTTAATCATAAATTGACTCCTTTAAATCATATGCCCTGGGGGGTGTTTACCCTCAAAGAAATATGTGTTACCGGTACTATAAAGTATGACGTAACGAGAGAGTCAAGCAGAAAGGAGTCACTATGAAAAAATATTTATCTATCGGTGAAGTTGTTAAGATGAAGGGGGTTAGTCATAGGGCTTTGCGTCATTATGATGAATTGGGTATTTTGACTCCGGCCTACACAAACCCTGAGAATAAATATAGATATTATTCAAAAAATCAGATGATTGTCTTAGATATCGTTATGCTTTGTGCTCCTCTTGGCATTCCTTTGCAACACTTCAAAAATTATATTCTTGGTGACGGAAGTATTGATTCAAAGCAAATGATAAAGGATGCCAAGTCCAAGGCTTTGGAAAAACAGAAAGAAATAGAGCAAAAATTATACTTTTTGGACACAGCTCTAGAACATTTTGCCGACATTCATGAAAATGCCAAAAAAAGCAAAGAGTATATAAAACATTTAGATAAAAGGTACTTTCTTGTTGTTTCTGCACCTCAAAATTTCGGTTCTCTCCATGATTATTGGGCAAAAATCACCTTGCTATATAAAAATTCCATTCAAAATGATTTTTCCATGTCCATAGTCCAAGGGCTATGTTTTCGCCTAGAAAACAGTGCTACGCAAGCAAAGTATTTTGTAGAAGTTAAAGAACCGCGCATGGAGCACCCTGATATTTTGACCATTCCCAAAGCAGATTTTCTATGCGAACTTTTTGAAGAAGAATGTTTTTTTGAGGCCATAGAAAAATATAGCAAGCACGAGCGTTACCTTGCCGGAAATATATTAATTCTAAGCGATATATTTGAAGAAAGCATTTCTCATAAGCCGGTTCCCTTTGAAATGCAGCTCATGCTCTAGAGGGGCTGATTACTTCCTTCGAAGGGGAGGAGCTCTGAAGGCGGTTGCACGCTTTACGCAAATCAAGAGCAACACGGTTTTTCCCTCACGGTATTTTAATTTAAGATATTTTTTGGGGGAAAACTTTTGCTAGCGC
>CAYJJP010000427.1:0-2141 GCA_964370525.1 uncultured Desulfovibrionaceae bacterium
AGCAATGCTGATGTGGGCACTGTGACCATTGCGGAGGGTTTTGAAGGTACAGGAAGTGACATTGCCGACGGCGGCTGGGGGCTTAATGATACCGACCTTGCCAATGTGAGTATCGATAACGAAACGCTGAGAATTGGCAGCGTTTTGTGGGATGCGACAGGCGGTATATTTAGCGTAAATCTAGTACAAAAGGTCTTTACTCTTGCTGGTGTAGACCCATTCGTAAGTAATTTCATGGACGCCGCCAGAGATGCAGGCGCCAGCGGGCCTTTCTTTGACTTTATGGATAATACCAATAATTCCCCTTCCAGCAAGGTCAAAGCCTCTGAAACTGTGCCCCAAGCCGGCGTTATTGCCAATGTGGGGCGTAACACCACAAATGCCGTCGGCGCCGCCGCAAATGCCATTGACCTTCGTAATAAAGTGGGCGGCACAAGCACACAAGAACCGGCCGTTGTGAGTCTTAATGGTGGCGAGAATATTGGCGTAAATAGCGGTAATAACACACAAAACACATCCAAGGGCGACATTGGCCTGTGGCTCATGCCGCTGTATAAATGGAGCAATGTGAGCGGCATAGAATCCGGCGTGCTTGATGGTGGCTACGAAATGGGACTTGGCGGCATAAGTGTCGGGGCTGATTACACTTTTAATAATAATTTCCGCTTGGGACTGGCCTTCAACGTGGGCGCAGGCTACAGCGAATCCACGGGCGATTTCAGCGGTACGGACAATGATTTTGATTTCTGGGGTCTGTCGCTGTATGCCGGCTATAGCCATGAAAATTTGAATGTGTCCGCCGATGTGGGCTACACTTCAAGCACCCATGATATCACACAAAAAATGGGCACAACCGGCTATAAAACCGACATTTTTGCCGATGCGTGGACGGTGGGACTTGGGGCGGCTTATACCTTCAAGACGGATTTTGTGGACATAACACCGCATGTGGGCGTGCGCTATATGGGCGTAAACACTTACGAATATGATATTGCCGGCCTTGAGATGGACAGCGATTATCAAGGCGTGTGGTACTTCCCCGTGGGCGTGACCCTAAGCAAGGACATTGTCACAGACAGCGGCTGGACATTTACACCCAAGCTGGATGTGGGCTTCATTGCCGCTGCCGGTGATTTGGAAGCGAACAGCACAGCCTCCATGCCGGGAGTGAACGCTTCCATAGAAAAGGAAACCACCAACGTGGACGGCTTTGCCTTCAACGGCGGCGTGGGCTTTGAATTAAGCAATGAAGAAAACGGACTAAGTATCGGACTTAATTATAACTTACAAGCTTCAGAACACGAAACGGCACATATGGTGAATGCGACCTTTAGGTATGAGTTTTAGACTCTAGCTTTTGGTAAAGATATTCTAAGCAAAAGAGCATACTTCATTTACCTGAAAGTAGCACCGTTTTTGCCGACAAGGATTATACCAGCGCAAACAATCGTAACGTCCTTAAAGAGAAGGGATTACATGATGGAATTATGTACAAAGCCCAGAAAAATAAAAAACTCTCCGAAACCGAAGGATTTTTGAACCGTGAAATCAGCAAATTTCCCTACAAAGTGGAGCGCAGCATTGGTAATCTCAAGCAACACTTTGCCCTCAATCGAAGTCGATATATTGGACTGGCAAAAGTTGAAGCTGAGCTACTTATGGTGGGAATAGTTTTCAATATCACGAAAGCAACAAAATTTATTGGAGCTACGGCATAAATGGCAGGATAGTTGCGCCTAATGGCGCATTTTAGGGTGAATTGCAATAAAAATACGACAAAAAATGATGAAAAACAGAAAAAACTACTTTAAGCTAAAGGAAGTTTCACATCCAAACTAAAGTCAGTAAGCTGTAGGAGGATTGTTCAGAGGTCTTCAATGAAGTATGCTCTTTCGTTTATGAGTAATTTTGAAATGGGTGATCGCTTGGTAGAGCAGCGTTTGGGGGTATACACATCATGGTCTTTATGTGGGCAATGGGATGGTCATCCATATTTGGCTGAGGGGGTAACGACGGCAACTGAGGATGAGTTTGCTGCCGGTGAGCGGGTGTGGGTTAAGGATCATTTTTTTCGCTCCATGACCGTACTAAATAGTCGAAGCTGAAAAACGCATTTTCATGCATTTTTCAGAAAGGCACGC
>CAYJJP010000428.1:0-2139 GCA_964370525.1 uncultured Desulfovibrionaceae bacterium
TAAGTAGAATTATGGTAATGTTGTAACACTGTATTTATTAAATATTGTAGGAAACATGAAAACAATTTTCGAAAATAGCATAGCAGATATTGAACCTTGCACGAGTGGACTTGTGCTCAACGCTCAAAAACATCTTGACAATCTAACTAAACCTCGGGGTAGCCTTGGGCATCTGGAAGAGGTGGCAAAGCGCATCTATTGTATTCAAGGCGCACCGCAAAAATTGCGTACAGAAAAAGCTTTTATGTTTACGGTGGCGGCTGACCACGGCATAGCCGCCGAAAATGTTTCGTCCTATCCACAAGAGGTCACGAGGCAAATGGTACTCAATTTTTTGAGCGGCGGAGCGGCTATAAATGTGCTTTGCAAGCTTAATAATATTGATTTCGCTGTGGTGGATGCCGGTTGTATGGGCGGTGCTTTCGGATCTTACAAGCAACTTGTGGACAAAAGACTGGGCGAGGGTACATACAACTTTGCTAGGCAAGCTGCCATGAGTAGAGAAACGTGTCTTACTGCCCTTGTTCATGGCATAGAGCTGGCTGACGATGCTACACAAAAAGGCTATGATATTTTGGCCATTGGTGAAATGGGCATTGCAAATACCACTTCAGCCACTGCGATTTTTTGCGCATTGTTTAATCTTGACCCTAAGCATATTACCGGCCCCGGAGCAGGTGCAAGCCAAGAGCTTATTTCCCGCAAGGCTACTGTCATAACTCAAGCGCTGGGCTTGCATAGTACAATTCTCAAAGATGGCGATGCGGTTGATATATTGGCTACTCTTGGTGGTTTTGAAATCGCTGTTATGGCAGGTATTATCCTTGGTGCTGCAAAAAACAAACGTATTCTGATGGTTGACGGTTTTATTGCCACGGCTGCCTTTGCCATAGCTAGGAGCATTTGCAAGAATGTAGAAGATTTTGCTCTATTGTCGCATGCTTCAGCTGAGCCGGGTTATGTTCGTGTCCTTGATGAGTTTGCACGACAAGGATTTTCGTATGGCCCTCTCTTGCAGCTTGAAATGCGTCTTGGCGAAGGAACAGGAGCAGCGCTTGCTATTCCTCTTGTGCGTGCTGCCGCTAGCATCTATAATAATATGGCGACATTTGCATCGGCAAATATATCTGACCAAGATTGATTTTAATGAGAATTTTTTTGAGGGAGTGATTCCTCCTTTTTATTAAAAATCGCTCATTAAATAAGTCAAGTATGTATAGGTGTAAAAAAGTATAATATGAATACGGCTTCCCAAATTCCGGCACTTACCGCTACGCTCAAACTGGAAAATGTTTCTCGAGTTTTTTCGCAAAATCGAGGGCTTATGCAGGAGAACTCCACTGTGCTTGCCGTGAGCAATGTAGATTTGAGTCTTTTGCAAGGTGAAATCGTAGGACTTGTGGGCGAATCCGGTTGCGGTAAATCCACCCTTGGGCGCATGATTGCCGGCCTTTTGCCCCCCACGAGCGGAAATATTTTTGTACAAGGAAAGTCTCTGTATACTGCCAAGGGTCAAAATTCAAATGCTGTGCCAAGCGGCGCTATTCAAATGATTTTTCAAGATCCTTATTCTTCGTTAAATCCACGTTTGCCTGTTGGGCTTTCCATAGCAGAACCTCTCACCGTACAAGGTGTGCCCAAGAAAGAGCGTATTCAATGTGTAAATGCTATGCTCGAGCTCATAGGATTTTCTAAGGAGCAGGCCTTGCGCTTTCCGCATGAATTTTCCGGAGGTCAAAGACAGCGCATAGCGGTGGCAAGGGCATTGATTACCAGTCCGAAAATTCTTATTTGTGATGAACCTGTCTCGGCGCTTGATGCCTGTGTTCAAGCTCAAATTCTCAATCTTTTGTGTGATATACAAGAACGCTTTGCGCCGACAAGTGTTTTTATTTCGCATGACCTTGCTGTGGTTGGTTTTGTATGTCCTCGAATTGTTGTTATGTATCTTGGTAAAATAGTAGAAGATTCAGCTCGAGAAAACCTTTTTGAAAGTCCGGCGCATCCCTATACTCAAGGGCTTATGGCATCCATTCCATCGCTCAATCCGGAACAGAAAATACTCACCCCTCCACTTTTAGGTGAATTACCAAGCCCGTTCGCACCCCCTCGAGGATGCACTTTTCATCCTCGTTGTAA
>CAYJJP010000429.1:0-2134 GCA_964370525.1 uncultured Desulfovibrionaceae bacterium
ATAAAATCAACTATTTCTTTACTTCGGTATATTCAGCGTCTACCACGTCATCATCTTTATTATCAGCAGCTTGTGCTCCTTCTGCTCCGGCACCGGCAGCACCGGCGGCTCCGGCGTCAGCTGCGCCTTGCTGTTGATAGAGTTGCTCGGCTAATTTATGTGACACAGTGGCAAGCTCTTCCGTGCTGGCCTTGATGGCAGCGGCATCTTCGCCTTCCATAAGGCTACGCAACGCAGCTATTTTGCCTTCAATATCGCTCTTAATGGCGGCATCAGCCTTGTCACCAAGGTCTTTGAGGCTCTTTTCCGTACCATAAATTAAGCTGTCAGCATGGTTGCGAGCTTCGATGAGTTCTTGTTTTTTCTTATCATCACCGGCATGCGCCTCAGCTTCACGAACAAAGCGTTGGATATCTTCTTCGGACAAGCCGGAAGAGTCAGTGATTTTAATGGATTGCTCTTTACCAGTACCAAGATCCTTGGCTGAAACATTTACAATACCGTTGGCGTCAATGTCAAAGGATACTTCGATTTGCGGAACTCCACGTGGAGCCGGTGGAATGCCTGTCAAATCAAAACGAGCCTTGGTCATATTGTCACCGGCCATGGGGCGTTCACCTTGTAATACATGGATGGACACCGAAGGCTGATTGTCAGCGGCTGTGGTAAATGTTTGACTTTTACGCGTAGGAATTGTTGTATTACGCTCAATAAGCTTCGTAAACACTCCGCCCATGGTTTCAATACCGAGGGAAAGTGGAGTTACGTCTAGCAAGAGTACGTCCTTCACGTCGCCAGCCAAGATACCGCCTTGAATGGCAGCGCCCATGGCTACAACTTCATCGGGATTCACGGTGCGGTTAGGCTCTTTGCCAAAAAATTCGCCTACTTTCTTTTGTACTAAAGGCATACGTGTCATACCACCAACAAGCACAACTTCGTCAATTTGATTGGCAGAAAGGCCGGCATCGGAAAGGGCTTTGCGGCAAGGCTCAATGGTACGATCCACTAAGGCTTCCACTAATTGCTCAAGTTGTGAACGTGAAATCTTAACGAGCAAGTGCTTGGGGCCGTTTTGGTCTGCTGTGATAAAGGGCAAGTTAACTTCCGTTTCCATGGAGGTGGACAAGTCTTTCTTGGCCTTTTCGGCAGATTCTTTAAGGCGTTGCAAAGCCATACGATCTTGGGAGAGATCTATGCCGTTGTCTTTCTTGAATTCTTGCACTAAGAAATCAATCACGCATTGGTCAAAGTCTTCACCGCCAAGGAAGGTGTCGCCATTGGTAGCGCGTACTTCCACAACATTGTCGCCAACTTCCAAAATTGATATGTCAAATGTACCGCCGCCAAGGTCGAAAACAGCAATTTTTTCGTTGGCTTTGCGGTCAAAACCATAAGCTAAAGAAGCAGCAGTAGGTTCGTTGATAATACGCTTTACTTCAAGGCCGGCAATACGTCCGGCGTCCTTGGTGGCTTGGCGCTGTGCATCATTAAAATATGCAGGTACTGTGATAACGGCTTCGCTGACTGATTCACCAAGATAGGCTTCAGCGTCTGCTTTAAGTTTAGCCAAAATCATGGCAGAAACTTCCGGTGCGCTGTAGGAACGTCCGTCCACTTCAACAGCTGCATCTCCATTGCCGGCAGCCACAATGGAATAAGGGGAGTGCTCTTTCCAGCGTCCCACTTCAGGCGTATCAAAACGGCGTCCCATAAGACGCTTTACGGCAAAAATAGTGCGCTCAGGATTGGTTACAGCTTGACGCTTGGCAATTTCGCCCACAAGACGTTCTTTATCGGTGAAAGCCACCACAGATGGTGTGGTTCGTCCACCTTCAGGGTTGGTGATGCATTTTGGGTCTTTGCCTTCCATGACAAAAACACAAGAGTTTGTGGTTCCAAGGTCGATACCTATAATTTTAGACATAGAAAATTCCTCCTCAGGATTCTTACGAAATATATTTTTACCCTTGCGGGAAAGTAGTAAGTATGGTTAGGCGAAAAAGTGTTTGCACTAACAACTTCATGCGACAAATAAGTAAGTCATATTGAGAGTTCGTCTAGGGGGGTAACTCAATTTTTTTGCAAATTTTCACAAAAAAAATAGTCTTATTTTGAGAGAAAAAGAAAAAAA
>CAYJJP010000430.1:0-2126 GCA_964370525.1 uncultured Desulfovibrionaceae bacterium
TTTACTTACTCCGAAAGTGATAACTCTTGGGTCTCTTCCGCTGGCGACAAGGTAACTGCTGACGGAGATGGCAACTTCACCCTTAACGCCGGTGACATGACGCTTCAAAACAACGGTACGTCAAATACTTGGATTGTAACAGTTGAAGATGCTAAAGCAAATGACTCAAAAGAAATAACAATTACCGATGCGGACGGAGATACAGCGGAATTAAATGTTAATATTCCTGACGCTACTGACCCCAACCTTAGTGACCTTGTAGGTGTGGAAGGAACAGCAACAGACTTTGAGGCTGGTCAAAGCTATAATATATCAGTGATTCTTGATACATCAGGTTCCATGTATGCCGATTACTATGACGGAGTTATTGGCACTCCCAACAATACCGGTTCTCCAATTGAAGATCCTGGCATGACACGCCTTGATGCTGCTTGTGATGCTCTTATACAACTTGTTCAAGAAACCTTGCTTCCGCATGTTAAAGAGATAGGCAATGGTGGCGGAAGTATAAATCTCCAAATTACTACCTTCTGGGAAAATGAACTGGAATTTATAGACATTGAGTTGACTGAAAATAACGTTGATGAAGTCTTGGCCGCAATAGAAGCGATCCGAAATGAAAAATATGACGGAGCAAAAGAATTTAGTGGTACTGGACAGGAAATAAAAGACGCTGATGGAAACTCATATCAAGGCGATGGCAAAGGGAATATTTTGTATGACTCAAGTAGAAACGATACTGACAAAGAGTTCCACAACGGTACGAACTACAAAAACGGTTTTGAAAATTCTTCTGAGTGGTTAGATAGCCAAAATAATGGTTATACAAACAAGGTATTCTTCTTAACAGACGGAAAGCCCTATGTTGGTTCTTTTACAAATGGAGCAACTGTAGCTCAACAAGCCTTTGAAGACTACTTTGCCGGTAAAGATTATAACACCAGTGCTTACCTAATGGGTGAAGGAATTACTAAAGAAGAATTTGCAGAAGTAGTTCCCGGTATAACTGACGTAACTTATGTCGCTGATGGTAAAATATCAGGAATGTTTGCACCGGAAAAAGGCAGCTTGGACATGGTAATTACCGGCTCTAGTATTGGCATTACAGATATTGGTAATGATACTATAATTGGCGGAATTGACACTAAATCCATAAGAGATGCATTGACAGATGTACTGAAAGCTGAACTACCTGCTGGAGTTGAAGTAACTGATGCCTTGATTGTAAACTATATGAAAAACAATACCGGCTGGGAAAAGCTTGTAACAGCTGGAGATTCAACAGTAAACGACCCTGACCTGCTTATTTCAGGCCGCGGTGATGATTTACAGTATGGTCAAGGAGGCAGTGACTTACTCATTGGTGATGGAAATATTAACCAAATTGAAGGATTGGCTGCTGCGCTTGGTAATGGACTCACCAGCAGTGACTATACTAAGGATTCACTCTTAGGCGCCAATAGTGAAAAAGCCCAAGAGCTTGTGGTGGACTTAGTGGAAGCGGCTAAAAAAGACCTTGATGCACTTGAGGACTTTGCTAACAACCACATGGAAAACTCCAGCACTGACGGCAATGACACCCTCTACGGTGGCAGCGGCGACAACATCATGCTTGGCCTTGGCGGCAATGACGTCATGATTGGCGGAACAGGCGATGACATTATGTTTGGTGGCTCTGGTAATGATACTATTTTTGCCGGTAAAGACGATATCGTCAGAGGCGGAGACGATAACGATATAATTTCATTAGATGTTTCACTTAATGAAGTCCTCAGCGTTGATGGTGGCTCCGGTGGAGTGGATGTACTGCTTGCCGGCGTTGATAGCCTTGACACAGTAAGGCAATTCCTTGAAGGAAGTAACGCCGATAAAATTAGTAATATGGAAGTTATTATGATTGGCGGAAACGTTGAAAAAGCCATGGAAGTCCAAAATGCTTTTGAAAATGGGATCTTTAACCCCAGCAAAGACAGCTGGACTCCTGAACAAGGCGCTAATAGCACAGTAGGCAGATATGATGTGTATAAGCAGGGTAGCGGTGAAGAAGAAATAACCATACTTGTAGCGAAAGCTGAAATGGGACTCTAGCTAACACTTTAATTTTATAAATATAATATGCCCCTCTG
>CAYJJP010000431.1:0-2125 GCA_964370525.1 uncultured Desulfovibrionaceae bacterium
ACTTCCAATTGTTTGCGCAACAAAGTCATTTAAGGACTTATAAAGGAGATTATAATGCCAAAATGGATTAAAACTGTGCTTGTTCTTGTGTGTCTGGTGGCAATCATCGTTGTGGTACGCTCGCTTGGGCTTGAGCAATACATTGAGCCATTTCGGGAATGGGTCAAAGCGCAAGGCAACCTCGCCCCCATCATTTTCATCCTTGCCTATGCCGTAGCCACGGTCTTGGCACTACCGGGCTCTGCCTTTAGCATCATGGCCGGAGTGATTTTTGGCTCACTGCTGGGAGTAGTGGTGGTTATTGTGGGTGCCAGCATTGGCGCAGCGCTGTGCTTTCTTATTGCTCGCTATTTATTGCGTGGAACGGTGGAAGGATGGCTTGGCAAAAACGAAAAATTTCAAAAACTTGACAAAATTGCCGAAAAAAATGGCTCCATCATCGTGGCCATAACTCGCCTTGTACCGCTTTTTCCGTTTAATATTCTTAATTATGGCTTTGGCCTCACAAAAATTCCTTTTCTTACTTATGTCTTATGGACATTTATTTGCATTATCCCCGGCACCGCACTCTACGTTGTCGGCACAGATGCCATAGTACAGTCATTCAGCAAGGGCGAAATCCCTTGGCTACTTGTGGGAATTGTAGCACTCATCTTGCTTATTTTAATAATTATCGTGCGTAAAGCCAAAAAAAGCATTAAGGAGTAAGTTATGTCAATAAGTCCATTATTTCCTAAGGATATTTACAATCAAGAGCTTGCTGACAATACAGCGCCTGAAAATTGGATAAATCCAACACCGGCTCCAAAGTATGCCATGGTTGCTGTGGGCGGCGGCACTGCCGGGCTCATCGTATCCATTATCGTGGCCTCACTGGGAGGCAAGGTGGCGCTGGTGGAGCGTGCTTATATGGGCGGCGACTGCCTTGTTACCGGGTGCGTACCCTCAAAAAGTCTCATCCGTCCCGCACGCTTAGCCAGTGAAATGCGCCATGCCGAACGCTTTGGCATTAGCTCAAAGCACATGGATGTAAATGATTTTACCAACATAATGCAAAGACTTAGACGCATTCGCGCGCAAATCAGCATACACGACAGCGCAAAACGCTATACAGAGTTGGGCGTTGACGTTTTCCGCGGACAAGGTGTTTTTACAGGGTCAAACACCCTCGAAGTAGATGGAAAAACACTGCATTTTCATAAAGCCACCATCTGCTCCGGTGCTCGTGCATTGCACCCTGACATCGATGGGCTTGCGGATATTGGCTTTTTAACCAACGAAACTGTATTTAATCTCACTGACTTACCGGCACACCTAATAGTCATAGGCGGCGGCCCCATTGGTTGTGAACTGGCTCAAGCCTTTCGACGCCTCGGAGCAAGGGTCACCATAGTCCAAAAAACAAGCTTCCTACCCAATGAAGAACCAAGAGCTTCCGCACTCTTGGCAGAAGTTTTTGCCGAAGAAGGCATTGAAGTTGTGCTTAATGCCAACACCGTGCGTGCGTATAAAAATGAATCCGGTCAAAAAGTCCTGGTGGTATCACAAAATGGTAAGGAAATTCACCTAGAAGGTGATGAAATTCTCATTGGCGCCGGACGCGTACCCAATGTGGAAGACATGGGGCTTGAAGCTGCCGGTGTCAACTACACAAAACGGGGCATTGAAGTGAACGATCATCTATGCACCAGCAATAAAGATATTTTTGCGGCGGGTGATTGCGCCATGGCCTGGAAATTTACCCACGCTGCCGACGCTGCCGCGCAAATCGTCGTACAAAACGCACTTTTCATGGGGCGCAAACGCCTGTCATCACTCATAATGCCCTGGTGCACCTACACCGACCCGGAAATCGCACACGTTGGACTCTACGAAAAAGATGCAAAAAAACAAGGCCTAAAAGTTGAATTTTTCTCTATAGATATGCGAGAAATAGATCGCGCCATTGCCGATGAAGAAACAAAGGGCTTTGTGCAAATAATGCTGAAAAAAGGAAGCGATAAAATCCTCGGCGCCACAATTGTTTCCGCTCATGCCGGCGAAATGATAAGCGAAATAACCACCGCCATGCAAGGCGGTATGGGACTTTCAGCCCTAGGCAATGTTATTCATCCCTACCCAACAC
>CAYJJP010000432.1:0-2123 GCA_964370525.1 uncultured Desulfovibrionaceae bacterium
GCTAGATAGTGTAAAATGTAACCTTGGGGGATGCTTTTTGCGCTAGCAAAAGTTTCCCCCAAAAACTTTTTGGCGCTAGAAAAGGAACTGTCTATCTCCTCACTCTATCAAAATGTGCTTATTCTCAGCCCTCACGGGGTGAGTTTATATTAAATCATTAACAAAGAGTATATTATGCACGAATTTGCCATATATGAAACAAAATTTGGATTTTTTAAGATTGCCCATGAAAATGAACATATTGTTTTTTTTAAGAAAATTCACGACACAAACATTGAGGACTTTGGTGTAAAAACAGCGTTTACCGAGAAGGTGTTTACGCAGCTTTGTGAATATTTTGCTGGTGAAAGGCAAAGTTTTGATGTGCCCTATGTGCTTACGGGTACAGATTTTCAAAAGAAAGTATGGCAAGCTCTTTGCACCATACCTTATGGGGAAACAAGATCGTATAAGGATATTGCCATAGCCGTGGGTAATGGCAAAGCCAGCCGTGCCGTGGGTCTTGCCAATAACAAAAATCCCATTACGGTAATTGTGCCCTGCCATCGAGTGATTGGTGCGTCGGGAAAATTGGTGGGCTATGCAGGCGGGCTTGAAATGAAAGAATTTTTGCTCACCATGGAGCGCAAAAAATTACTAGCAAACAAGTAGCATTTAAAACTTGACCCGCGGACACTAAGCAATGTAGGTTGTCCGCAAATGACAGTAATGTAATAAAGTGAATAGCACAAAATAGGTGTTGCGGAAAGCATTGAATTTGTGATACACATGAAATACTTACTAAATAAAGATATAGAGGTTTAACATGTCAAAAATTAATAAGGTAGTGCTTGCTTATTCCGGTGGGCTTGACACGTCGGTCATTTTAAAATGGCTAATGGAAACGCATAAGTGCGAAGTAATCACCATGACTGCCGACCTTGGGCAGAGTGAAGATTTGTCAGGCATAGAAGAAAAAGCACTAAAAACCGGCGCCAGCAAAGCCTATGTGGAAGATTTACGAGAAGAATTTGCTCGTGATTATGTATTCCCCATGATGCGTGCGTGTGGTCTTTATGAAAACCGTTATTTACTAGGAACAGCCATTGCGCGCCCGCTTATTTCCAAGCGTCTTGTGGAAATAGCACGCAAAGAAGGAGCTGTGGCCGTAGCTCATGGCGCCACAGGTAAGGGCAACGACCAAGTACGCTTTGAATTTTCTGTCAATGCGCTTGCGCCGGACATCCGTGTTATTGCGCCTTGGCGTGAGTGGGACTTAATGTCACGCAGTGCGCTCAATGCTTTTGCGGAAAAGCATGATATTACCATATCCACTGCTGCTAAGCGCTATAGCATGGATGAAAATATGTTGCATTGCAGCTTTGAAGGTTCGGAGCTTGAAGATCCGGAAGCTTTTCCGGACGCATTGTGTCATAGATTGTGCGTACCCATAGAAAAGGCACCGGACACACCGGAGCTTATTACCATTGATTTTGAGCGTGGCAATCCTGTTGCTGTGAACGGTGAAAAAATGTCGCCAGCCACCATCATTAAGCATTTGAATACGCTTGGTGCAAAACATGGCATTGGTCGTCTTGACATGGTAGAAAATCGTGTTGTTGGCATGAAATGCCGTGGTGTTTACGAAACGCCCGGCGGAACAATTTTGTACATTGCTCACCGCGACCTTGAAGGGCTATGTCTTGACCGTGAAGTTCTTGCCACCCGCGACCTCTTGGTTCCAAGATATTCCACCACCATTTATGATGGATTTTGGTTTGCGCCCGAGCGTGAAGTTATGCAAGCGCTCATGGATAAAGCACAAGAATATGTCACAGGAAGTGTCACATTAAAGCTTTATAAGGGTAACGCTTGGCCCATGAGCCGTACATCACCTTATAGCTTATTCTCACATGATTTGGCGACCTTTGAAGACGATGAAGGTGCTTATGACCAAAAAGATGCTTCCGGATTTATTCGTCTTGACGGCTTACGCCTACGGACAATGGCCGGTATGCGACAAAAAATGAACCTACACAAATTATAAGCTTGATTGTCTACTGAAAAGGGATGCATTGATTAATTATTTTTCTGGGGGAGGGAACTTTTTGAAAAAAGTTCCCGCCCCCAGACCCCCACCCTCA
>CAYJJP010000433.1:0-2121 GCA_964370525.1 uncultured Desulfovibrionaceae bacterium
CATCTTATCCGATGCAAGCCTGAAAATTTAATCGCCACCCTGCCTACTAGCATAGTAAACAAACTTACCTTTCTGGCTGCTATTACGTTTTCGGACAAGCCACTGTACTATCGTGTGCCAATACCTGAAGATCAACTTCCCATAAGCAAGGAAAATCTCATCTGTCCGGCCGTAACCACTTGCTATTCAGCAGCAGGATATAATAGAGACTTCAAGCAGTATCCTTACTATGCTGAAAATGATGATATTGAGTTTGTTTTGCTGGAATTGTACAATGAAAAAGGGGAAGTAGTGAGCTTAATTCTAACCGCATGGAGGTTCATTAACTCACAAATTTCTTCTGATATTTACTACGATACGCTCAATATAAAAGCTCCGTATCCCCTATACAATTTACCGAGCATTACTTCTCGTCGTGGCAAAGCAAAATACGTGCTTATACTCTGCAATGAGAAAAGCGTTGACTATATTCACAAAATGCACAATTGGATTACTCAAAAAATGCCTTGTACCACATATTTAATGGTACAAGGGACGAATTTTAAGCCTTTACGAGGTTTTATATCGCTTATTGTTCCGCATGAATCTCAAGCAGGTTACCAAGAAGCTTATTGTGTCTACAATGAGCTCAATGCGTATGGTTGTGATGCTTTCTTTGTTTTGTCTGACTACCCAGATACAAACAATCAAAACTTGGAAAGCTTGTCACCAACCAGTCTTGAAAGTGCAATTAATACAAGAGTTTCATATAAATATTTTGCTGAAATTGCGCGTGATAAATATGGAATTCAACCTCCTGAAGGGCTTTTACCAAAAGCTGTTTCTCTTAATAACATTCCTAAACCAGGTCCCAAAGAAATGCTGTTGAAAGGATTGCTAGCTTTTGGGCACCAAGCCACAATTGTTGCTCCAAGAGGCGCAGGTAAAAGTATTTTTTCGTTATATATAGCAATATGCTTAATTCTTAAAATAGAAGGGCTTAATGGTCAAATATGTCCTTTACGTCACTATATAGTACTGATTATAGATTATGAGTTGGAAAAAAATGACATACTCGCACGGCTTTATAATATCTCTGCGAAAATGGGACTAACTGAAGAACAAATAGAATTTGTTAAGGATAAAATCCGTATCCGCTCGGCAATTGACGAAAAAGCAGATTTACACCTTGACACTGAAGAAGGATGGTTAAACGTATTGCCTGACGTCAACGAAGCAGAAATTGTAATAGTTGATAGCCTTCACTGGGCTTTTCCTTCTGCCATGAGTACCGATGTGGGTGACACAGACATACTAAATGATAGGTATAAGTGGTGCAAGCAAAATTGTAAATCGCTTATCGTTCTAGATCACCCATCAAAGACTGGAAATAGTCCATTTGGCTCCATAGGAAAGGACATTGGGCTGGACGCTGTGCTTTTTATGAGTAAAAGTAAGAATGGCACTGTTTCTATTAGAATGACAAAGAATAGACATTTTAGCGACGAAAACCCCATATGGGCGAATTTTAAGCTGTCGGACATTATTGCGGACAATTCGCCTGAACAAGAATTATCCGGCGATGATGTCGTGTCTACGGATGTTACGGATGAATTAAACCTAGACTCCCTTGAGACCACGGATGAGGTATTACCAGTAACTCATCACGAGGAGCCGGGCGTTGAGGAGAGTATCTTAGCCTTACGTGCTCAATATCCTAACGATACAAAAGCAGATTTTGTTCGGCGGTTACAAGATGAGTGCATTATGAAGCGCTCCAAAGCTTATGAATCTATTAAGGATTTAGAAACTGCGAGAAAAATTACTTTCGGCAAATAGCCCCTTATCCATCCATACTTATAGGGCTCCCCTAAAGGGGAGCCCTATAAGTGCCCCGAACGTGGATTTCTGGACAGTAATAAACCGGTAATAACTTCTGTGCTGCATACTTGGTAAACGTTGCGAAAAAACAACAAGATAATATGCGCATGACAATTACCATGAATGCAATTTCTACAAATTGAACATTATATCAGCATGTTAAGTGTGTAAGGTGTGCAGTCATCTTTTAGGTACTGTGTAAAAATATCTCAAAAAATCATGGTAATACAAGTGTTTTATAGCAATTTACACAGTTACACA
>CAYJJP010000434.1:0-2112 GCA_964370525.1 uncultured Desulfovibrionaceae bacterium
CACCCTCACCGGCGATTTTGTGGGCAATACGGCTGGCGGCGTCGGCAGCGGCATGTTTAATTTGGCCAATGGTGGCGAAATAAGCATAACCACCCTCACCGGAGACTTTGTGGGCAATACGGCTGTCGTCATCGGCGGCGGTGGCGGCGGCGGCATGAATAACTATGCAAAAAATGGTGCAAAACTCAACATAACCACCCTCACCGGAGACTTTGTGGGGAATAGAGTCATTTCAAGCGTTGCGGATGCTCAAGGCGGCGGTATGTATAACAATGCTAATGGAGGAACCATTACTATAGGTAGCATTAGCGGTTCTTTTACAGACAACTTTGCCCAAACCAGTGCTACCGGCAAAGTTGCTCAAGGCGGTGCCATTTGGACAAATACAAATCTAACCTTTACAGCAGACAATCAAGCTTATGAAATCAGCGGTAACTATACCCAAGATAGCAATGGGACTAAGGAATACAATGCCATATATATGAGTGCCGATAACTTAATCCTTACCTTTAACTTAGAAGATGGCGGAAGCTATACCCTTGATGATACTGTAAAAACTGACGGCAATGATGCATATACTTTCAATATTACAGGTGACGGTACAGACAACACTGTCTTTAATCTGAACAATGAGCTCAAAAATGCCTCCGCCGTGGCGGTGAATAATGCCACTTTGAATTTCGACACGGGGTCTTATGGTTCTGGCAATATTGGCAGCGCCGCACTCACAGTAGAAGGCACAAGCATGCTTAATAATGTGACCGCCACGGGCAAAACCACCATTTCAAGCGGCACTACTACTTTTATGGGCACAACCACCCTTGGCACTGTGACCAATAATGGAACTATTACAGCCTTAAATGATGTTACCTTCACTGATGACTATGAAAGCGATGGAACCTTAGTCATTGGTAAAACTGGCACAAGCGGTACTGTAAACCTTGCTGATAATAAAAATATGACCATCGAAAGCGGCGGAACACTGAATGTGCTTAATGGCAAATTGGATGTATCCGGTGGAACTTTGAGTGTGAATAACGGCGCAACAAGCTTTGAAACGCAAGCTAATGGCACGCTCAAAGCCAAGGCTTCGGACTTTGGCACATTTACCGCCGACGGATCTTTTACCAAGGGTGGAACCGTTGATAAAGAGCTTACCAATAACGGCAATCTCACCCTTACAGGTTTTACTTTTGAAATTGCCAATGCTGATGACGGAACCTATGAAAATCTCCTTGCCAATGCCCTTACGCTTACCGGTAGCACAGGCACCATCACCTTTGACGGCCTTGATATGAGCGGAACTTATTCCCTCACCACCGTTAAAACAGGCTATAATCAAGGCTCTGTCACCGCCGGAACGCTTGATGACAATAAAATCGTCACCGTTGATGTTGTGAAAAATAATGCCGTTGCAGACTCCACGGTGAAAAGCGGCTCAAATCTCACCATAAAGGGTGATAATGGCTTGCTCATTGAAGGCTCTATGACCAATAATGGCACCATTAACCTTAATGCGGGTGAGGTAAAAGGCGCATATACGGCAAATGCCAATAGTATCAATACGGTGACGGGCAATGTCACATTTAATAGTGCCGTGAGCAATGCAGGTGAGTTCACCGCTTCGGGCAGTACAATTTTTGATGCAGCCTTTAGCAGCAGCGGCACAACGACTTTTGAGAGCACAGCACATTTTAATGCAGGGTTAAATGTGACTAACGGCATCACTACCTTTATGGATAACATTACAGGCGCAAGCACGGTTAGCGGCGGTTCCCTTGTGCTGGATGCGGCGGGGAAAACTGTATCTACCGGAAATATCAGCGTTATCACAGGCGGATTGAATGTCACAGCCGGCACGCTGGACGTGTCCAATGCTGATTTGAGCGTAACTAACGGCGCCACCTTTACCACCGGCGCAAATGGTGAGCTCATGGTTAAGGCCGCAAATTTTGGCACCATTGGTAGTGACGGTTCCTTTGCCTTTGACCAATCTGTACAACAAAAGCTCGACAATAATGGCAATCTTGTCTTAATGAATGTGGGCTTTGAGACCATGAGTTATGGTGCTTATAATAGCTTCCTTACAAACTTTAAAGCCGATGCCGTTAC
>CAYJJP010000435.1:0-2109 GCA_964370525.1 uncultured Desulfovibrionaceae bacterium
TATCGAGAGTTCAAATCTCTCCCCCTCCGCCACCATAAGAAATTCAAGGGTTTACGAAAGTAAGCCCTTTTTTTTGATTAAATTTGTACCAGTGGTACAAATGGATTCTTGATTAAAAAGCCCTTTTTGGTACAAATCTGGTACAAATTCATTTGATGGGAAAACTATTTTTCTTCTTGTTAATGTTGCTGTACTGTTGCTTTGCTGTTGCCTTGCTGTACTGTACACTTACTGTACCGTTGCTGTACTATTGCTTTGCCTTTTCGTTGTTGTCGCAATGACTGCAGGAAGTTATAGGCAAAGGACAGTATTTTTCAAATTTTAAGATCCCATTCTCGTCAACAGATTTTCTAAGCTCGTACTTTAAATTTTGTCTTGTTATCAAGCACAACAATTCAAAGTCAGATTCAGTTTTCGTACAAAAACAATTTTTGCACTTACTACATGCGGACATATTATAACTATCTATAATATATAATATATTTTCTTTTTCGTCGTATTTATTTTCCAAAGCAGTCATATTAGTTTTTACTGTAGAATTTTTTTCAGTTATTTTATCAAGCCTTTTCCACTCGGTTTTAATCTTTTCAAGCTCGTTTTCGTGATTTTTTTTTAATTTTCAGCATAGTTTTTGCTCCATTCCGGTTATTTGTTGTAATTGTTGTTATTGATAAAATTGCATTTCTTCCCAATTCGTAGAATTTTCTAATATTTCCTCATACTTATTAGCGTTTTCTTGAAATGCCTTGTTCAATGACTTTTTCGTAAGCTTGCGTGATATTTCACTTAATTTATAGCTTATGTCTTTGTTTTCAGTGTTTATTACTCGGTAGGAACCTCCGCTTTCTTTTAAATAGTAGCCTTCCCTTTTCAGGCTTTCATGTAAATTGTTGTAATTTCTATCGTTATTTATGGAATGCTGTATTGTTTTGTAAAGCAAGCCAAGGTCATTCTTAACTATATTTTTTGGTGTAGGGGGTGTTAATGGCTTTTGTGCTTGTGGTGGCGGTGTTGCTAATAACAAAGGTGTAATTGCATCGAAATGCCAAGCTGTACCTTTTTCGGATATTCTAGAGCTACCTATACGCTTATTCTTATAATGATATAGCAAGCCTATATTTTCGCCCTTGGTATTTTTTCTGAAGCTGTAAGTAATACCTCTTTGTTTAAGGTCTGTAAAAATTTCTTTAGCCTCGGCCGATGTTGTAGGGGGCTTTGTTGCCTCTAGGATTTCTTTGCAAATACGTTGTTCGGATTTTTTGCCTGTGCGCAATTCTTCGCTTATGGTGTTTTTTGCAAGCTTGGGCTTAATGTTTTTTAACTTGTTCCCAAGATTATCAACCAAACACCTTTCAGTGCTCCATCCATATTTTTGGCATATGTCAAATTGAGCGGCATGTTGACATAAAGTGTCGTGACGCTTTAGCCGATTGTCGTTTTTATTCGGCTTGACCACTGTGCCAGTGGCAAGGGGAATAAAGCTTTTGCCATCTCTTAGATCATTGGATACACGGTCAACAATTACATGAATATGTAAATTGTCGGTGTTTGCGTGTACGCTGCATATGCTTTTGTGTTCCGAAAATCCCATATGAAATAGAAAAATTTCAACTGAGAATACTTTTGTCGGCACTTGCTTATACATTACTGAAGTTATCCGTGAAATCGGACTTGAGGGAACCGAACTTGAAAATGCCAGATGTGATACAATACGAATTAAACTTTTAAAAATTGGAGGCATGATCGTGCAAAACACACGCCGAATATGTATTTATTTATCAAGTTATTACCCGTACAAAAAGATTTTTGCCCATGTAGCCGCCCGGCTCATGCCAAAGCCGACCGCCTGCTGAAAAAATAAAAATTTTCACCATCACAACGGGATACGTGCGTCCAAAAATCGGTTTTTACGCCTTTGAAGTGGTGTTTTGAGGCTGAGTGCGGTGTGTTTTGTGTAGGTTTGGTCTTTTTATCATTTTTTTTAATTTGCTATGGAAGATTTCAAAAATTTACCGCAAAAAATTACTGATTAGCGTACTCATGAAATATGCGGGCTAGATTAACGCTGACAGATATGTATAATGTACTTGAAAAAGTACAGAATGGGCA
>CAYJJP010000436.1:0-2107 GCA_964370525.1 uncultured Desulfovibrionaceae bacterium
GCTATAGCTCAGAAGCGGTGCTTAGGGGGTATGATAGCGCGGCCTTGCAATTGCAAGATATGATAACGCGTGGCCTAGATTTGGGTCGCCCTTTGCAGGGGTTTGCCGGACTACAGGAACAACTGACAAGAGTGCAGAGCATGGCCGGCGGTTTAGAAAATATTGTAGTTTATACTGCCCAAGGAAAAATTGCTTATAGCGTGAAAGATTCTGCCCAAGGCTTAGAAACTATTCAACAAAATGCTAAGGATGTTCCGCAAACAGCGTGGAAGGTAATAAACAATTATTATCGCATCCTTCCTCTTGGGGAGAATCCCCAAAATCCTGATGGTTACTTGGTCTTGAGTGTTGAAGCTTCTATACTCGATGCACCGTATGATCAATATGTACAGAATATGCTCTTATTAATAGTGTTATTAGGCGGCATGACGTGCTTTGCACAATTGGGGTGGTTTTCTTATATCACAGCCAGTGTACGAGATATTGTGAGTATGCGCCGCTCTATCTCATTTATATTCTTTGTTTTTATTGCCGGGGCGCAGCTTGTTTTTGCTAGCATAGCCATGTATACTTTTATGGCAGAATTGCGCCATGCTACTCATTTTTCTGTTGAGCTTTCGGGGCGCTTTTTAGCCTCTGATTTGGAAGTATTACATAATAAAAATGTAAATATTTATACTATTGCCGGCTTAAAAGAACACATGCAAGAGCTGCTTTCCGATAGTCCAACCCTTGGGGGGATGAGAATTGTAAAAGATGGGGAAGTAGTAAATGCAGTGGGTACTGAGCTTACTTTATTTGCTACATCAAGACCTATAATCGTTCCCATATATACATATTGGCAAAATTCTTATGCGCCCCGTACGGAGATTGGTACGGTGGAGGTCTTTTCAAGTACTGAATATACTGACCAAATATTTGAGCGCATGTTTTTGGATCAAGGCACATCCATTGCCATTTCCTTAATTTTATTGTGGCAGCTCATAAGCTTTGCCACCGGTAGCGTTATCTTGACTCATTCGGGGCAATTTATAAAAAGGCGTAGCTCAGACGGGCAAAGTCTTGCCACAGACGACCTTGTTGCTGCTTCGCTTAGCCCGTGGGAGAAGCAAAAACTTTTACTTGAGGCCGCATTATTTATATTTTTCTGTGCATACGATTTGGTAATGTCGTTTGTTCCCTTGGTGGCAAATAAGTTGCCCTCTGAGGTATTGCCACTTTCAGAATCCTTACAGCGTGCTTTACCCATTTCAGCTGAGGCCTGTTTTGCAACCATAGCCGTGCTGCTATCCGGTGCGCTAAATCGCAGATTTGGCTGGAAAAACCTCATGTTCTTAAGTGTTTTCTCTGCCATGTTGGGTAGCATTTTGGCCTATCTTTCCTTCGATGTAGCTTTATTTATTGTGTCAAGGGCTCTTTCCGGCTTTGGCATGGGCATGATGCTGATAGCTTCCCAGTTTTGTGTGGTGGAAAATACAGAACATCGCCTATCCGGCCTTTCCGGCATTTATGCCGCACTTTTTGCCGGCTCCATTTGTGGCAGTGCCGGCGGAGGCATGCTTTATGATCTTTTTGACTACCATGCGCTTTTTATGCTTTCTGCAACGATTATGGGTATAGTCATGCTTATTTTAAGCTACCTTAAGAGTAATAATGTAAATTATACCAAAGAAATAGAAAAGAAGGTAACAGCAACATGGAGGGAGTATTTGCGCCCCTCTTTCTTGATTCCTGCCCTCTTGGTGGGTTTGCCGGCGGGCATGGTGCTAACAGGATTTTTGTATTTACTTGTACCAACCACCATGAAAAACCTTGGTGTAAGTCAAGCCGACATTGGGCGACTTTTCATGCTCTATGGTTTATGTTTTGTGTTTTTGGGGCCATATTTGGCCAGTTTGGCAAGTAAATTTCAATCGCAACGTATTTTTGTGATTTTTATTGGGCTAACAGGCGGGGGAGCCATTCTTTGCGCAAGTTTTATCCCCTCCTATGCGGGCTTTTTGTTGGCTGTATTCTTGGTTGGTGTTTCGCAATGTCTCATTGCATCAAGCATGTTAGAATATATTTTAGCTTTGCCCTCCATGCAAAAACTGGATAAAGCCATGAC
>CAYJJP010000437.1:0-2083 GCA_964370525.1 uncultured Desulfovibrionaceae bacterium
TCACGAAACCTTGAACCGTATGCCCAAGCGTGGAAATATAGCCGGTGGAGACTTGTTAACATTACAAGGACTTGTATGCTTACTTAAGGACAAGGATTCGCTCATTTCTCATGCCAAAAAGCTCTTGGACGGTCAGGCTATGGATAACATTCTTGACGGACTTCTGCGTCAAGGCGTTGCAATTCCAGAGCAAATGGCTGCCTATGTGGATGTGTACGATCCGGTTTTGGATGGCGGAAATGTCAATCCGTTGGAGAATGCGCAATCAATAAATATTCCGGTTATCGCTGATAGTTTCGGTTTATGGTAAAACTATGAAACAAATACATAACAAACACATAGTTAAGTCGTTGCCGTTGCTGGCTTCTATTTTAGGCGATCGCTACGGCGTGGAAATTCTCATCGGCGGCGATGAAGCAAAAACTGATGGAAAGACCATTTTCCTGCCAAGCCTGCCCTTGGAGTGTGACGACACTTTCCTTAATTTATTAAGGGGATACATCGACCACGAAGCGGCACATGTTCGCTTTACAGACTTTGCTTTGCTACAGGCAGCGCAGCTTACGCCTTTTGAACACTATGTTTGGAACTGCATTGAAGATTGGCGCATTGAGCAGAAAATAGCAAGTCATTTTAATGGTTGCAAAATCAATCTCTTATGGCTCATTGAACATGTCTTTTACTGCACAAAAAAGCAAGCAAAGAAAGCGCTGGATAAGGCTATATCAGAATGGCTTTTGCTGTCTATGCGTGCGTGGGACTTGGAGAAATTACGACCGCAAGTTTTAGCTTTAGAAAAGATCATCGACAAACAATGCCCTCAGCTCTTACCGGAGTTGAGGGTTTTGCTTTTAAATGTACAAAAACAATGCGAAAATACAGAGGAGGCTATTGAGCACGCACGCAACATTGTAAATTGTATTGAAAAATACATCAAGCAGCAAGAACAAATTACAAACGCAAAAGGAAAACCAAAAGAACAATTATCACAAGAAAATCATAAAAATCAAGGAGGTAATAGCGAAAACAAGATGCTTGGCGATACACAAATGACGCTAGGCGAACAAACGTCGGCAGTAGAAATAAACGAACTGGTTAAGGCTTTGCAAGACTTACTTGCAGCTGATGAAAAACAACTACCCAAAAATATAGGAGAAATATCGAAGAAAATCATAGAAAAACAAAAACCGGCTAAAGACATGTTCAAGCTACAGGTAGCAAAAGCAGGAGTAAAAACCATTGATAATCTTGAAGATTTTGCCATGCAAAAAGCTTTGCGCATATCCACAAGCCTCAAGGCAAGATTGCAAGGACTTTTGCAAGCGCAAGATTTGAAGCGTTACTTACCGGCAAGTCGTGGGCGTATCAACGCACATCGCTTACATGGCTTAAGTGTTCAAGATAGCAGAGTCTTTCTCAAGCACACCAAACGAGAAAGCACCAATACAGCGGTGCATATCCTGTTTGATACTTCAGGCTCCATGAGCAACAATATTGAAATGGCTTCGCAAGCTTGCTTTGCACTGGCTTCTGCGCTTGGAAATACCAAGGGAATCAACGTGGCTGTGAGTACCTTTCCGGCGCATACAACTTCAATGAAATTCGCTGGAATATTTCCACTTTTACGGCATGGGCAAAAGGTGAGTACGCAATTTAAGATTCGGGCATGGGGAAGCACACCGCTGACGGAAAGCCTGTGGTGGGTGTATCAAACACTTCTGCAGCAACCGGAACCCCGCAAGATTATTCTGCTACTCACCGACGGCGAACCGGACTACAGGGAGTCTGCATTGCACGCCATAAATTACGCAGAAAAAATCGGCTTAGAAATCTATGGCATAGGCATCCCACCTTGCCAAATCAATAACATCTTACCTGAACACAAAAGCATCAAACTTGAAAGCATGAACCAGCTGCCGCAAGCCATGTTCGGCTTGCTGCAACACGCACTTTTAAACAATAAATAAAGGAGAAATTATGAGCTTTTTACCATGGATTCCAGTGATTATCGCTGTGGCTGAGGCTATTAAAACCAGCATGGAAGATTAGCAAGCATATCTTCATAAATATTTGATAAATAAAA
>CAYJJP010000438.1:0-2079 GCA_964370525.1 uncultured Desulfovibrionaceae bacterium
CATAGGATACAGTGCCTGCAATTTCGGAAACAACAGCCATGTCCTTGGGCTTGCGCACTTCAAACAGCTCAGCAACACGGGGTAAACCACCCACGATGTCCTTTGTTTTAGAAGTTTCGCGCGGTTTACGAGCAAATATGTCACCGGCCTCGATGGAAGTTCCGTCTTTTACCATGATAATGGAGCCGACCGGAAGGTTGTAGGTTGCGGCAACACTATGTTCAAAGCGCATTTTCACATTGCCGTCTTCGTCACAAACAGAGATGGACGGACGGAAGTTTGTGGTACGATATTCAATAATAGTTTGAGTAGTTTGGCGTGTGATGTCGTCCATTTTTTCTTGAACGGTTTTGCCTTCGATAATGTCAGCAAAGCGAACTACACCGCCAACTTCTGCCACAAAGGGTTCGTTAAATGGATCCCAATCGGCAAGCAAGGTGCCCTGTGTTATTTCTTGTCCGTTTTCTACATTCAAGTGTGAGCCGTTGGGGAGAATGTATTTTTCACGTTCGCGCCCTTGAGCATCAACAATGGAAAGCTGCCCACTTTTGCCAAGTACAATGGTTTGTTTGTCACGATTTTGAACGGAACGAACACGAGAAAGTATTATACGACCGCTATTTTGCGCTTCAAACTTATTTTTCTCAATGGTACTTGAAGCGGTTCCGCCGATGTGGAATGTGCGCATGGTAAGCTGCGTTCCCGGTTCACCGATGGATTGTGCGGCAATAATACCCACAGTTTCACCAATGTTTACAAGGTGTCCGCGTGCAAGGTCACGTCCATAACATAAAGAACAAATACCGCGCTCTGCTTGACAAGTGAGGGCAGAGCGTACAGTTACGGAATTCACGCCCTTATCTTCAAGAATTTTGCAATTTTCTTCATCAAGCAATGTGTTTTCAGGCAATAAAACAACATTGTGATCTTCAGGGTCTTCCACTGCATATAGTAAAACACGTCCAAGCACACGTTCGGTAAGCGAAGTTTTAATTTCGCCGCCCTCTTTAACAGCAGTTCGTTCAATGCCGTCCACCGTGGCGCAATCATTTTCTGCTACAATCACATCTTGTACAACGTCAACCAAACGTCTGGTCAAATAACCGGAGTTTGCAGTCTTGAGCGCTGTGTCTGCAAGACCTTTACGAGCACCGTGAGTTGAGTTGAAGTATTGTAGAACTGTAAGGCCTTCACGAAAGCTTGATGTAATAGGTGTTTCAATGATTTCACCAGAAGGCTTAGCCATCAATCCACGCATACCTGCAAGCTGGCGCATTTGATCTTGGTTACCACGAGCACCGGAGTTGGACATCATAAAGATAGGGTTAAAACTTTGGTTTTCCTTGGTTTCTCCCGTCTTTTCGTTGGTGAGCACATCAAAGGATATTTCGCGAATCATTTCTTGAGCGATATCCTGCGTCGCCTTGGTCCAAACATCAACAACCTTATTGTATTTTTCAGTTCTGGTAATAATACCGTCACGATATTGCGACTCGATGCCGTCAACTTCGTTTTGTGAAAACTCCAAGATGTCTTTCTTCTTCTTAGGAATTGTTAAGTCTTTCACGCCAATGGTAATACCGGCGCGAGTTGCGTATTCATACCCGATATCTTTGAGTTTATCGCACAAAATAACCGTGGCTTTGATGCCGGCATCACGATAGGCAGAGCCTACGAGCTGAGCAATATTTTTCTTGGTAAGTACGCAGTTTACCAATGTAAACGGCAGTGCTTTCGGTAAGATTTCACGCACTAAGATACGACCCGGCGTTGTGTCCACAATTTTTTCGCCTTGACCGTCTCCTTCATCCATACGCACCTTAATGCTGGCATGAATAGCGACTTCATCGGCGTCAAAAGCTGCAATAACTTCCCAAGGTGCACAAAATACCATGCCTTCGCCTTTTTCGAAGGAACGCTCCACAGTCATATAGTACAAGCCAAGTACAATATCCTGAGAGGGAACAATAACCGGCGTACCGTTGGCTGGCGAAAGAATGTTGTTGGTGCTCATCATAAGCACACGGCATTCAATTTGCGCTTCAATGGACAGCGGAATATGCACGGCCATTTGGTCAC
>CAYJJP010000439.1:0-2069 GCA_964370525.1 uncultured Desulfovibrionaceae bacterium
TGTTGGAACATGGCCTGTAAATTTTTTCGCCAAGGAACTTTCTTATATGTTTTTTCTACCCTATGTCCAAAGCAATGAATATCTCCGCAATCGCTGTTTTCAAGACCGAGCATCAAGCGAATGAGTGTACTCTTACCGGCGCCATTTTTACCTATAAGTCCAAGGCTTTGTCCTTCATATAGATTTATGCTCACGTTGCGAAGCGCCACAGTGTCGTCGTAGGCTTTACTTACATTTTTCAGCGAAAGGATGGGGGTAGGGGGCTGATTTTTTGCTTCACGTCGGCCTTGTTTGACTTGTACTTGGCTTAAACGTGTGAATGCTTGCACCATGCTTTGGGTTGCCATGTGCGTTGGTGCTTGGATGAGCTTAGTAAAATCGCCTTCTTCTACAATACTGCCTTCATGCATAATCATAAGTTTGTCGGCTACTTTATGAGCTGCATTTAAGTCATGATCGATGTATAAGAGCGCAAATTGATATTCTTGTTGGATAGAGCGTAAAAGTTCAAGGATGTGCGTCTTTGAAGGGGTGTCAAGTCCCGCAAGAGGTTCGTCGGCAATGATGCAGTCTGCTTTTCCTATGATGACAGCTCCCAAGGCTAAAGCCAGCATGATGCGATGTAACATGCCGCCGCTCAGCTCAAAGGGATATTTATCCCAGATTTCTTGCGGCCGAAAAAAACCCACCTTAACGAGCAGTATTTCTAGTAGGGTTTGTGGATCTTCAATGGCCAATGCTTGGGATAGGGCACGCGCCTTTTTGGTAAAGGTTTCATTAAAAACTGAGCGAATGGTGAAGAGCGGGTCAAAGCAATCAGCCGGATTTTGCATGATAAATGCTGGCTTTATATCTCCGTGTATAACTTCTCCCGAGCTTTTTTGTATATTTAGCGGCAATAAATCCATGCAGGCCAGAGCCAGTAAAGATTTTCCCGTGCCGCTTGCTCCCATGAGTGCAAGGCTTTGTCCTTTTTGCAAAGAGAAAGAAACATTGTGCACCAAGCTTTTATGTTGTGTCTTAAGGCTAAGATTTTTTACAGTGAGCATTAATTATCCTTAATTATCCTTAATTATCTTTTGGCGTTTGCTTTGCTGTTGAGCTTTGTGACATGAGGGGCATGGGTGCAGAAAATACATGAGAATTTGCTGCTTTGATTGGAGGTATGGGGTCATTATTTTCCTCAAGGTGCAATGCCGGGTCAAGTTTGTCGCGTAAAGCATCCCCAAGTAAATTGCTGGCGGCGGTCACCAAAAAAATCATCAAGCCCGGATAGAGCATAAGTAAGGGGTGTGTGCGTAAAAATCCTTGTGCTTCGGCAATCATAACGCCCCATTCCGGCGTTGGCGGTTGAATACCAAGACCAAGAAAGGAAAGCCCGGCCACATGCAAGAGCATATGTCCCACATCAAGAGTGGCTAATATACAAATTTGCCCCAAGACTGCCGGCACAAAATGACGAAAGATAATGCGCGTGCGGCTTTCGCCCATGCTTTGTGAAGCGAGCACATAATCTCTATTTTTTAAGGAAAGTACATAGGATCGCACAAGACGTGTATACCACGCAAGGTGCGTAGCGCTAATGGCAATTATCAAATTTTCCAAACCGCTACCCAGCACAGAAATCAAGAAAAGAGCCAAAACGACGGTGGGAAAGACCATCATGCCATCACAGATGCGCATGATGATAGCGTCAAAAATACCACCAATACTGGCAGCAAAGGCTCCAAGTAAGGTTGCTACGCTTACAAGCACCAATAATATGGCGCTTACGGTAAGTAATGAATAGCGAGCGGCCACCAGTAGACGAGAAAAAACATCACGTCCAAGGTGATCTGTTCCCAAAAAATGTTCCCCGCTGCTTGGCAAAAATTGTTTGCTTAAATCCACAACATTGGGGTCATGGGGTACGAACCATTGTGCAAAAAATACACAAATAAATAAGGATGCAAAAATGCTTAAAGCAATAATATGTTTGGTGTTTAGCTGAGAGAAAAATGTGGTCATGCCAATGTTCTCCTTGGTTGTTCATGTCCAAGGACAATGCGAGGATCTATAAGGGCATAAAT
>CAYJJP010000440.1:0-2064 GCA_964370525.1 uncultured Desulfovibrionaceae bacterium
ATTGATTGCGCAAAAAGTTCCTTACCTGTACCTGTTTCACCCTGAATGAGTACCGGAGCATCACTTTGCGCCACAATCTTTGCCAATTTAACAGCTTCTTGAAATCTTGGACTTTTACCGATGAGAGAATCAAAGGTAAAGGTTGGGCGCACACCGCTTACCGCATTAACAATGTTAATCATTTGTTGCCGTTCGGTCATATGCAGCAAGGCACCGAGAGCATTTTCTTGGGAGATACCGATGGGTGTTAGGGAGAGCACATAGCGTGAGCTTGCGCCTCGAATATGACAAAGAGTTTCACGTTCTGCCAAAGCTGTTCCCAAGGAGACAAGCGGACTCAACTTAAATTCACTACGCAAAAGTTGATCAATATTTTTTTTATTATCCGATGTTTCCTTCTTTTTTGTTGCTAATAAACCAAGCATTTTACGAGCTTTTTTATTCATACGCAAAACGTTACCATGAATGTCCAATGCTACCACACCACGTCCGTCCACCTCAATCAAGCTATCCAAAAAATGATTGCGCACCAAGGCTTCCTTGGTTTTATGCGCTTCAAGAAATTGCAATTGCACATTGGCAGCAGCTTGTACCAATAATCCAATGGTATGGCTTTGCATGGACTCTTTCAGTCCGGTCATGGACATGACCCCGATAAGTACATTTTTATGGTCAAAAACCGGCGTTGCCGCATTCACATAATCCCAAGCAATATACGTCCAAGTATCCTTAGAGCCAAGGACAATGGGTCTTTCCTCTTTTAAAGCAATAGCCATGGAGGAAGTGCCTGCTGTCTCCAAAGACCATCGATAGCCGGGGATACAGTTACGAGAAGTATAATACTCAAGCACACGCTCATGCCCATAGACTTCCAAGATATAGCCTTCATGATTTGCAATACTCATGGCATAGCAGGATTCAATGAGTAATTCATGTAAAATAGTCATTTGCTGAGCAATGGCGTTTAAAAGCTGTGTGTTTTTCTTACGGATTTTGTCCAATTGTTTAGCAGTTAAACAGTGTTTTTCATGAACTTTTCCTTGCTCTTTGCTCACACCAAATTGAGCAGAAGCGATATTGGCACGTTCTATCATTTTACAACGTTCTTGTTCATTGGGTAAGGTTAAGATCATTACTTTCTCTCCGGTGTAAAATGTATACTTTTGAAACAAATTTGTAATAAAAAATTACAAATTTGTAAACTAAAATATGTACATATTTTTTATTATATTGATATTATGAAGTTTTTTATGTGGCACATGTATTGCTTATATGTACCTGAAAGTGCTTCTTACCAAATTGGTCGCAGTGATTGATGTTTTGCTAATTTATTTTATATATTGAATAAATTGATGAATTTTATGTTTATCGACAGCCTGTTAAGTGAATGTGACTTGGTAAGAAGCTTTTATGAGGAAGTGATAAGTTTTGAAATGTTAAAATGTATAATTTGAACATGAAAAACTTAGAGTGTATCCATGAAAAAAGATATATGGAAAAATTTTAAAATTGCAAAAATTTAGGAGAAGATGAAATGAGGAACACTGACACCATTATGATTGTTGGCTGCGGAGAACTTGGCGGTATTTTGCTTGAATATTTATGCCGCATACCCAACATAGGTAAAATTGTTGTAGCCGACATTAATGAAGATCATGTGACCCGCAAAGTAAACAGCGCCTTACACGGAGCATCATATCTTGATTTGTATCCTGAAATTACAGCACATCAAATTGATTTACTCAATCAAGAGGCTTCTGCCGAATTGCTCAAAAAAGTGAATCCTTGCGTCATCTTCAACGGCACCACTTTGCAATCATGGTGGGTGGTCAATGAAATTCCTGCCGAACTCAATGCAAAATTGTATTTGCCCCGTGTAGGTCTTGGCGGTTGGGTACCCATGCACTTGGGACTTTCCACCAAACTTATGCAAGCCATTAAATTATCAGGCATTGATACCCAAGTAGTCAACTCCTCTTTCCCTGACGTGACCAACGTTGCTTTGGATAAAGTGGGGCTTGCTCCTGCCATCGGTATAGGTAACGGTTCTTTGCTCATTCCTTA
>CAYJJP010000441.1:0-2049 GCA_964370525.1 uncultured Desulfovibrionaceae bacterium
TACAGCAACCCTTGGCGGATCGTTTACGTCCCGGTGACTTTGATGGTTTTGTGGGACAAAATCATTTAAAAGAGAGAATTCAGGCCTTCTTAGACGCCAAGCGTTTACCATCACTACTTTTTTTTGGCCCTCCCGGCTGTGGTAAATCTACATTGGCCTTACTGCTTGCAAAGGCAAGAACCAGAAATTTTGTGCGCATTTCAGCACCTGAGGCCGGTTTACAGCAATTACGCCGTCAGTTAGGCGGTGTGGAGATTTTAGTGCTTGATGAGTTGCATCGCTTTTCTAAGACCCAGCAGGATTTTTTCTTACCCTTGGTGGAGTCCGGTGAATTAACACTCATCGCAACGACCACAGAGAACCCTTCATTTAGCGTCACACGCCAACTTTTGTCACGCATGCATGTTTTGCGCTTGCGTTCGCTTGGGCAGTCGGAACTTTTGGAGTTAGCCAAACGTGGTGCGGAAAATTTTGATGCTGCATCGGATGTTACACTGAACGATGCCATCCTTGAACTTCTAGTGGCGGCATCACGGGGGGATGCACGCACTTTACTGAATTTGATTGAATATGTATCGGTCTTGAAGGAAGAAAACCGATCTTTAGACAAGATAAAGGCAAGCTTACCTGAAATTTTAGCACGCCACGACAAGGACGGTGACAGCCATTATGAGCTTGCCTCAGCGCTCATAAAATCCATACGTGGCAGCGATCCGGATGCGGCGCTATATTATTTGGCCTGCTTATTGGAAGGCGGCGAAGACCCACGTTTTATTTGCCGTCGTCTTATACTTTCGGCCTCTGAGGACGTAGGCCTGGCAGATCCCAATGCTTTATCATTGGCAGTTGCGTGCCAGCAGGCCATCGAATTTGTAGGCATGCCGGAAGGATTTATTCCGCTGGCAGAAACAGTTGTATATTTGGCACTTGCTCGCAAAAGCAATAGCACATATGCTGCCTACCATTTGGCGCAACAAGAAATTAAGACTATGGGACCAAAGCCTGTGCCCATACATTTGCGCAATGCGGTTACCAAGTTACAGCGTGAGTGGGGATACGGAAAAGAGTATAAATATCCACATAACTACCCTCAAGGTTATGTGGCGCAAGAATATTTGCCCAAGGAGCTCTCAGGGCGACGTTTTTATAAGCCACGACTACACGGCGACGAAGCTCGCTTGAGCCAATGGTGGCGCAAACTACATCCATATGGGGAAGATTAAATGCAAAAAGCTATACAAGAATTCGAAATTCATTATGGAAAAGAAAATAACTACACAAGCCCTGAACGAAAGATAGGATTTTTTTCTAAAACCTTTCCGAGCGTTGTATTTTATACACAGGCCTTGATCGGCCCGACTTTTACTTTATGTTATTCGGCAAAGCGTGGGCGTTGCAACGGCAAAACGTGGTCAAATTGCAGTGTGGGTATCACTAAAATTTTGGAGAAAGTGGGCGCAAAGCTTGACCTAGACGGCATGGATTATATTGACTCCACGGAAGAACCTTGTGTTTTTATTGCTAATCACATGAGCACACTGGAAACCTTTGTTTTGCCCGGCATCGTTCGCCCTCGTCGCCCGGTGACATTTGTGGTGAAGGAATCGCTTATGCGCATGCCATTCTTTGGTGATATACTTCGAGCGCGTAAGGCCATTGCCGTGGGCAGACAAAATCCTCGTGAGGATTTGAAACATGTACTGGAAGAAGGCAAGCGCATGCTGGACAACGGCATTTCGGTGATTATTTTTCCGCAAAGCACTCGCTCTACGCAATTTGACCCTAAGAAATTCAATTCCATTGGCGTTAAGCTGGCAAAAAACAACCAAAAGCCCATAATTCCGCTGGCGCTCAAAACCGATGCTTGGGCGCAAGGCTCTATGGTGAAAGATTTTGGAGCTATTCACCCACAACGAACGATACATTTTCATTTTGGCGCGCCCATATATGTGCAAGACAAAGGTAAGGAAGAACATGCGCATGTGTGTAATTTCATACAAGAACGCTTGGCGCAATGGGAGAAAAGAGACTAGCAATATGCATTCTCAA
>CAYJJP010000442.1:0-2040 GCA_964370525.1 uncultured Desulfovibrionaceae bacterium
AAATGCTTGTACCTACTTCAAGTGCAGACGTGATAGACGAGACTAACGAAAGAAGTGTTGTAAATAGAAAGTATATACATGATAATTTGAAGTTGAGTAGAGAGAATAATACAATAGCTATTCAAACAAGTTTAGAACACTGTAAAATAGGTTTAGACTCTGACAATACATACACAATATTTCCTAGTTGTGTTTATACTTCTTCTGCAACTGCTGGACCACAAAGTCCTCTGTCAAACCAGAGTATTCTTTACACAAAAGATTACATCATACAATTATCTTTATCAGGCTCTTCTGCGAACATTCCGGCATTACTTTTTATAGATAAAAACGGAAAAAGTTTTATTGAAGCAGATCCTTGTTTACAAGCAACATATTCAGACACTAATGCTAATAAAAGAGGCTTAGTTTTAGCTTCTTTCCACCAAGAATTTATAAAAGATAATCCTCAATATGCAAATTATTTCTATGTATTTAACAACATAACAGGACTAATAAGTCTATATAATGGTAGAATATTTCAAGGTATTTTAAATAAAAATAATCCTATTAAAATACCTGACGATATAGGAACTTTTGGGTCGGACGTTATATCTATAAAAGCAGTAGGTATAAAAAAACATCCAGTTATAGCTTTAGTTTCTCAACATGACAATTTAGGAATTATGATAGGTGTAAATGAATTTGGAGAAATAGATCTTATGAATTATAGAACAATTCAAACTAATAATAATTCTGATAATAATATAGTAGGTTCTGTTTATGCAGGTAATAACCACGTTTGGCTATCAAGATATGCGTCGAATGTTATAACAAGAATATCTTATTTAGGAATTACTACTACAGAGATCCCAACCGATACTTCTAATGTAGAACTTATATCTACTGCATTCCAACCAAGTATCAATGCAGCTTATGAAACTAACGATGGTGACGTCGTTATGTTAATAAGATCTGGAGCTTCTTCTTCTGTTTGGAAAACATATATAGTCTATTGTGACGATAGAGAAGAAGCCTTGCCAGGTAATACAGTAAAAGCTTATGAAACGATTTCTAATTTTTTAGTAAGTAATAATCCTATTGGAAATAGAGCTTTTTTTGAGACTGAAAATCACATTTTCTTTTGTCCTACTTATGGAATATCTATTAATGGTTCAACAAGCATTGTTTATTCAAGGACACTTAATAATACTTATGAAGTTTTTGATAAAATAACTAAAGAAATTACTGAAAGAACGTTTCCTTGGAGTTCTCTAACCACTGGGAATGACGTAAATAGCTGGATGTCTAAATGTAAAACAGAAAATGGATATTGGTGGATTTTCCCAACTAATGTAACTTCTCCTTATGCTGTTGTTATAGACCCTGTTACTGGAGCTTCCAAAACAGTTGATTTAGGAACAGGAATAACAGTTAAATGGGTAGCAAGTTCTATAAATAACCATGCAAATAATAGAGTTATAACAGGTGGTGGTGATAATATTGGAGTAACTTCTAAAGGTATAGGTATGGCCATAGACCAAACAGGAACACGAATTCTTTTATTTAAAGGAGATGGAGAATTTGCTATCTATGACTATACTAATTCAGACTTAGCACCTTTTATATCTCCAACTACAATAACCTATACTTTAGGATTTAAAAGAACATTATCGTTTGAGAATGGGTTTTTAGTAAGTGCTTCTACAGGTTGGAGTGAGTCTGTATACACTTATATTGGATTAAATAAAAATAATCCACTTGAAGAACCTATTATAAAACGATTATCTTATATAGGCTTAAGTAATGTAAGAGTGAATAGCTATAATATAATAACAGAACAAAGAGATGTTTATAGTAATGATTTTGAAAAAATATTTATGATTAGAAACCCTAAATTATTTTATTATCCTTTGTGTTATCGTGATTCTACATCTAGTCCTTCACCTTCTTTTTATTTTAAAGGCACTGTTATGAAAGAAGTTGACTTAATAAATGAAGAAACTGATACTATCTATCTAAAAGACGGTGACAATATAATCTCTTCAACTAAACCACAAG
>CAYJJP010000443.1:0-2015 GCA_964370525.1 uncultured Desulfovibrionaceae bacterium
CCTTTTGTTCACAAAAGGTTTTCCCCCAGAAAAATAATTAATCAGTGCATCCTTACGTATTAATCAGCGCTTCCTTAATCGGAAACTATAGCGTACAGCTCTTCCAAATCGTGCAGGACTTGTTCCCATGCTGAAAGGCTATATTCATTATTTTGCAAATAAAGCTGCAAAAAAGAGCTGAGGGGATGTACAGGCGTCGGAAAGAATTTCCACATATGCGCAGGTAAGTTTTTATTGGCACTTTTAATGGATTGCTTTAAGTGTTTGCGAAATGCATTTCCCAGTTGTAGGATGCCGTGGCGTAAAAGATCGCTTGCGTGGTTATATTCTGCGCTAAGATTTTGAAATTGCTGCTTTGGCAGAGGAGGGCGGTTTACATTTTTTTGTAAGCGATACCAAAACCAACTTTGCCAAAATTTACCAAGAGCATGGCGAGTGCTAAGCGTTGTGGTGTTTTGTGGCAAAAGATCATAGAGTCCATGGGGGTCATTAGCTGTTTGAAATATATTTAATTCCGGCATTTCAATGCGGTTTAGCATATTACTTTCAGCGTTTGTATGTAATATGGCGTGTGCTAAAAGGGCTATGCGTTCTGAGTGAAGACGTTCTTGACAGCGCTGTGTTCCCTGACATGCTTTCCAGCAGGCAGAGCACGCGATATTGGGTTGTACAATGTAATTAGCTGTTTTGGCTAAAGTATTTGAAACAGCACGCGGCCCTGTTTCCCAAGGATTAACCGGCCCAAGCGAAATATTCAAAATTGGCGTATTTACCCAAGCTGCCAAGTGCATGGGGCCTGTGTCGGCGGTGATGAAAAGAGCAAGCTTTTTAAGGATAACCACTAATTGTTTGAGGTTAAAGTTACCGCAAAGCGAAGATCCTTTTAGCCCGCTGAGGGCGACGGCTTCGTTGGCAATGGGGATATCCTTGGGGCCGCCCAAGAAAAAAGTGCGATAACCTTTGCGTGAAAGAGATTTGGCTAGTTTTGCAAAAAAAAATGCGCTGGGGCGTTTTTCCTTTTCACTGGCTCCCACAAAAATTCCGATAATCTTCTCATGGTGTTTAATGGAACTCATTGTTTTCCAAGGCGGAATTTTAGAACCTTGCAGATGCTCCAAAACATATAAGTCACTCCAATGGAAAAGGTTGAAATGATTGTTATCAACAATGCTTGCTCTGTAGAGCGGCCAGTCACCACCTATATAAGTAGTGGAATTTTTATCATAAAATCCATAATGTTTTTCTGCTTGCACTTGACCTGCCAAACGCAGAGCAGGTTCACGGTGACTTAAATTAATTACCATTTCATAGGTTTGAGTTTGCAACTGCTTGGCCGCTGTGGGCGGAAAAAAAACAGTCTTTGGTGCAAGGTCATAAAATTCAGAAAAAAAACATGGCTCCGCAACGGTCCATAGCGGATTTTCAGGATATTTTTTCTGTAAGACTCCAAGCAGCGGAAAGCTTAAAATAAGATCGCCCATGCGCTGCATTTGTAATATAAGTATTGGCTTTTTCATGCTTTAATATGCGAAGTATTTTACGGTATTTTAAAGGATACACTGATTTATTATTTTTCTCCCAGACCCGCGTTGCTCTCGATTTGCGTAAAGTTCGCAAGCTCGCTAACGCAAACGCCTTCGGCGCCCTTTGGGTCGGCCTTCCCCCCTCACACTCCCTCCTTCCCCTCAAAACGCTTTAATTATTGTGATTTTCAATAAATTGAAAATTACAATTCTCTGAGGGTGAAATGAAAATTTGCTTTTTTAATACTGATTTAATTTATAAACGCATATAATTTTTTATTTAGTCGACGCTGAAAAGTTGGTTTCTAGCTCCATAAAAATGCCGGAAAAGTGCATTTCATGCCCTTATTTTCGGCATTTTTATTTGTCTGTTTTGACTAAAAAATCTTTTATTTTAAATCGTTAATATCTTTTTCAGTGACGACTATTTAGTCGAAGCTGAAAAACGCATTTTCATGCACTTTTCAGAAAGGCACGCCCACTCCAAATGTC
>CAYJJP010000444.1:0-2015 GCA_964370525.1 uncultured Desulfovibrionaceae bacterium
GGCGTAGCCGTTAGGCGAGGAACGAGCCTTACGGATATCGAGAGCAACGCGGAAACTTTTGGGCTTTGGCAAAAGATCCCCTTCCCCCTTCACAAAAAAATAATAAATCAGTGTATTCTATGTGCGTAGCACAACATTCACTACCCACTAGCAACTAATCACTGCCCACTAAAAAGTTACATTCTAACACAAAATATTATATTTTACTCAAGTTTCAAATTATAATGCCGTGGTGCATTCTTAAGTATCTATAAAATTTTATTGATTTTTTGCGCTTAATGCTGTATTTGGTTGCTAATGAAACAAAAACACGCTTTTATACTTTTTGTATTGATTATTTTGATTTGGGGTATTAACTGGACGGTGACAAAATATATTGTCCTTTCCGTACCGCCTTTTTGGTCCAATGCCATACGCTCGCTCATTGCTGCTCTTGCTTTGCTTATTTTGCAAATTGCGCGCGGTCAGTGTATTATTCCGCAAAAGAATGATATTCCGGCCATATGCATTGTAAGTATTTTTCATATGACGATTTTCGCATCGCTTATGGCTGTAGGTTTGCAATATGCCTCCGTAGGGCGCTCGGCCATTTTGGGCTACACAACGCCGCTTTGGGTAACGCCGGCAGCCATATTCTTTTTGCGTGAACCGGTGCATAAACTGCGTATGTTCGGAGTGTTGCTGGGCATTGTCGGCGTGATTGTGCTTTTTGCTCCGGCATTAAAAAATCTGCATTTTGGCTCAGAACTTCTTGGAAATGCACTGCTTTTGGCGGCGTCGCTCTCATGGGCTGTGACCATTGTCGGCATCAAAAAAGTGACGTGGCACCATACACCATTTCAATTGGTATTTTGGCAATTACTCTTTGCCACTGTGCTATCGGCGATAATTGCGCTGATTATGGAAGGTTTACCCAAAATAGATCTCAGCTTTGCACTTTTTTGGCAGCTAGCCTATAGCGGCATTTTGGGAACGGCCTTTGGATTTTGGGCCATGACTGTGGTTAATGTTCATTTGCCGGCAGTGGTGACATCCCTTGGCTTATTGGCAACGCCCATAACAGCCATTGCCTTTTCTCATTGGTTCTTGGATGAAAAACTTACTTGGGACCTTATACTGGCCAGCGGTCTGATTACAATTGGTATAGCCCTTGGAAGTATTAAATCAAAGAAAATCTAAACTTTAGTTAAGGTATATTATGCGAACACTAATTTTCCTCCTTTCTACAACTCTCTTGTTGATGGCATGTACAAAAAATAATATTCAAACTAACTATCAAAGCACGCAAGAGCTCACTAATAAAATACAGAAATGCACTACGCCTAAAATTGTACACATATCTGCTACGGAAAACCTTGAACAAGCCCAAAAAGAACTTCAAGGTTATGTATTTATAGGAAAAGCAATGTGGACAGATAAAGGTACTGAAAGCAATAATCATGCCCTTGAGCAAGGCAAAAATGTAGGGGCATGCCTTGTGCTTTGGCAAAAAAAACATGTGGGAACCATACACACCAAGAAACGCATTTCAAGGCCATACTCTACAAAAGCTCGCCTCTTTACCATCGATACGCTGCTAAGTGACAGTTCAGCTCCTTTTTTTAATTATGAAGAAGTTCCTGTTACTTATCAATACTTACGGCATACTGTTTTGTTTTTTGCAAAAAAAAACAATGGGCAATAAGCTAGGAAACGTGAACTAAATTTTTTCGGTAGGATATGTAGATTAATCAAGGCATTCTAACTTAATAGAAAATCCTGGGGGACTCCCACCCTCAAAAACTTTTTACACGTAATTTTCATTTGCTCCGCAAACAAAAATTACTTTATTAATAGTATCTTATGTTGTACATGAGTTTTCATGCGAAAACTTATGGAACTTTTTTTCGTAGAAAAAAAGTGTAAAGCGCGTTTTGAAAGGGGGTTTGGGGGAAAACTTTTTGGCGCTAGCAAAAGTTTTCCCCCAAAAAATATCTCAAATTAGAATGATGCCGTGGTAGTTTAATCAGTGTTTC
>CAYJJP010000445.1:0-2008 GCA_964370525.1 uncultured Desulfovibrionaceae bacterium
CTTGCTAAGCTTGTGGGCGGCGTTGCTGTTGTGCATGTTGGTGCAGCCACTGAAATCGAAATGAAAGAAAAGAAAGACCGCGTTGAAGATGCTCTTAACGCCACACGCGCAGCTGTGGAAGAAGGCATTGTTCCTGGCGGCGGTACTGCTTTTGTTCGTGTATCTAAAGTACTTAATGACATTAAGACCGCTGATGATGACGAACTTGCCGGTATCAACATTATCCGTCGTGCCATCGAAGAGCCTATCCGTCAAATTGCACACAATGCCGGTTTTGAAGGTTCTATCGTTGTTGAAAAAATCCGCGCCGGCAAAGACGGTTTCGGCTTTAACGCAGCCACAGGTGAATACGAAGACCTTATCTTGGCCGGCGTTATCGATCCTAAGAAAGTATCCCGTACTGCCTTACAAAACGCAGCTTCCGTGGCCTCATTACTCTTGACCACCGAATGCGCCATTGCTGACAAACCAGAGCCTAAGAAAGATGCTCCTGCTATGCCTGATATGGGCGGCATGGGTGGTATGGGCGGCATGGGCGGCATGTACTAACCAAAATATAGTAACTCATAAGGGAAAATTGGCTAACGCCTAGCCCTTGAGAGCCTCTTTTTAGGGGAAGAGCTTTTTGCAAAACAAGAAGCCCTTCTCCTTTTTGATTTCATTGATTTCATGATATTTGAGCGAATCGTTAAGGTATTTATTTACAAAAAAGCAAATTACGAGTAAAATTTTGCTTACGTTACATAAGACTTTGTCAGCGCTTAATAAAGACTTTATATAACCATTTATAGTAAATATTTACTTGAACTAGTAGGTGACAGTACAGGTGTATGCATGGAAATAGTTAAAACTCACATTGAAGGCGTTTTGCTCATTAAGCCTAAAATTTTTGGCGATTCTCGCGGATATTTTGTGGAAACATGGCAAAAATCACGCTACGAAGCCATCGGTATAAATTTACCCTTTGTTCAAGATAATCACTCACGCTCAAGCTATGGTATCTTGCGAGGCTTGCATTACCAAAAAAACAAACCACAAGGAAAGCTCGTATCTGTATCGCTAGGCTCTGTATTCGATGTTGCTGTGGATATACGCAAAAATTCGTCCACCTACGGGCAGTGGTACGGTGTAGAGCTGACCCAAGATAACCAATGGCAATTGTGGGTTCCCCCGGGTCTAGCTCACGGATTTGTAGTCACCAGTGAAATAGCGCACTTCCATTATAAAGTAACAGATTTTTATGACCCAAGCGATGAAGGTGCTTATGCATGGGACTCACCAAACCTCGGTGTTAATTGGCCGATAGCCAAACCTACGCTTTCTGATAAAGATGCCAACGCAATAGCATGGGAACGCTAACTGTGCACTCCCTATAGCAATAGAGTAATAACTTATATGTGTTTTATATTAACCATAAGAATCTCATGAATAAAGAAAACAAATATCTTACCGCACCACGCTCCCATGTCACTTTAGACATGCGTGAGGCGCACAACGGACACAAAGGCGGCGTGTTTTGGTTTACAGGGCTTTCCGGCTCTGGCAAATCTACCATTGCGCATCATGTAGAAAGAAACCTTTTTGCACAAAAAAAATTGGTTACAGTGCTTGACGGTGACGTAATCCGAACAGGCTTATGTTCTGACCTGTCCTTCAGCACTGAAGGACGTGCGGAAAACACACGCCGCATTGCAGAGTTAAGTCGCATCCTTTCGCTGCAAGGCTTTATTTGCTTATGTGCATTTATATCGCCGCTCAAAGCTCACAGAGACATCGCTCGACATATATTGCAAGATTCTTTTCACGAAATATATACTGCCTGCCCCATTGAAGAGTGCGAGCGCCGCGATGTTAAAGGCTATTATAAACTCGCAAGAGAAGGGAAAATCAAAAATTACACCGGAATATCAGCCCCCTACGATACACCCCAAAATCCCAATTTCATTGTAGATACATATAATCACACGGAAAAAGAATGCACTGACTTGGTGCAAGCTTTTATTGAAAG
>CAYJJP010000446.1:0-2004 GCA_964370525.1 uncultured Desulfovibrionaceae bacterium
CTCCGGCGTGACAGGCCGGCGTTATAACCGACTTAACTACCGCTCCATTTCCCAATGCGTTGCTAAATTTTCAGCAGTTAAAAACTGCGTCTGTCTTTTGCAAGATTGCTTGTTAAGCTTTTTATCTCGCCTTAGGAAGTTTCTTTTTAAGCAAAGTCGATGTAGTTGTCAACAACTTTTTTTGTTTTTTTTGTATAAAGTACGGGAGGTGGAAAATATATTGCAATTTTAAGTGTTTAAGCGTGATTGTTCTTACTATTCTCGTTAGCTGTTACGAAAATCCTTGCACGTAATGCTCTGTATAATAATTAATGTTTACAAGATGCATAGAATACTTTGCTGTGCTTGCATAGATTTTAGTTATTGGTCTTGTAATTTACTGCGTTATAAGTGTTTATTTATCAGATGTTTGTGAAAATATCCTTAAAAAATATTTGTGACAATCTTGACATTATCATATCAAACCTTAGTTATTTACTCAAGAAAGATAGTTCTACGCATTTTTGGAATTTAACCCTCTAGTTTTCAGACAAGCCTTGACTCTAGTTTTCTTTTTCTTCCTCTACTCTTCGAGCGCTTTCAGTCTGCAGTATGGTACTTAAGTAAAGGACATACTTCATCTATAACAAATGTCGTTTATAGTAAATTGTATTTGTTTATAATTCAAGTTGCTATAAGTGTTTCGTTTGTAGAATATATTTGTTCAAAATTTGTGAAGATATGTCAGTCTCTCCGGTCCACGTGACTTTTAACCGCATCTTAGTGTTTTTTCTGTGCGCCATATTATTCAAAAGAAAACTGCCTGAATGTACACAAGGTTACAAAACTAAAGGAAGAAATCATGGCTGACCTCAATATTTCAAAGCCCTCTCCAGGTCAACAAATTACGCTTACTCCTCAACCGGAAAGTAATCTTGTTTTTGATTTCTCTGTGGCAAATGTTTCACTCGCTAGAAGAGAGCATTCTTTGATATTTACCTTTGAAGATGGTTCTCAGATTGAACTTGCAGAATTTTATACTGTATATTCTGCGGAAAATATGCCTTCGTTCTTAATTGATGGCGAAAATATCGACGGCAAGAGCTTTTTTGCGGCGCTGGGTGAAGATCTCATGCCGGCTCTTGGCAGTGCTTCCGTTGGCGCACAAGGTTCAGGTTCATCGGTAGACACCATAAAGGGTGTTTTGATAGATGGCCTTTCTAGAATGGGAAGACTAGATCAGGAAAATGAGTCTTCCGATGATGAATCTTCCGATGATGATAATTTCGGCCTTCCTGCTGCTGCGGCTACGGCTACTGTTCCTGTTGATGTTACTTCTTCGCTGGGCGGCGATGATTCTATTAACCAACCTGAAATTGATAATACGCCAAATGACTCGACCGAGCAGCCTGAAGAGGATAATGTTCCTACTGTTCCTGACGAATTGAATAATATTCCAGAAGCCGATGACGCCAATGTTACCGTTGTTGAATCCGGCGTTGGGCGTGGTGATGATGGCAATCTCACTGATGCACCCAATCAGGAATTTGATGGTAAGCTTAGCGTGACAGGTGAAATTGTAGCCAGCGATAGTGATGGTGATACGCTGAGTTATGAGATAGTCGGTACCGGAAAGGGTAGCTACGGTTCCATAATTATGAACTCAGAAACCGGCGAATTTACCTATATTTTGGATGATGAAGCTTCGCAGTTCTTGGGACAAGGCGACAACGTGCAAGAGCGTTTTGAGGTGCAAGTGAGCGACGGTAAGGGTGGCACAACCATTGCGACTGTTACTGTTACTGTCGTAGGAACTAATGATGCTCCCTCGCTGAGTGTTGAATCGCTGAGCATTACCGAAGATAGCTCCATGAGCGCCACCGGTAATGTAGAAGCTTTTGATGCGGATGATAACGCGGAATTATCTTTCTTTGTTGTAAAGGGGGATGTCGGAGAGCATGACAATGAAACGGCTGGCGGGCTTGATACATCGGGGCTCACAAAAGAGGGCGTTTTTTTGCAAGG
>CAYJJP010000447.1:0-2004 GCA_964370525.1 uncultured Desulfovibrionaceae bacterium
GCTGCACCTCGGAACTGCCATCGGCATGGGTAATGGTGGCAAAAAGCTTACGGTCGGGAGCAAGAAGATTACGCTCTTCACCTTCACCAAAGCCTTCTGTATGTATAGAAACGGACGTGCCGGAAGCAAAAGTTTTTGTGGTGATATGCCCAAATGCTTCTTCAGCCACAGGCGGAGCAATGGCTTGCATGGAGTTAAGGCTGTTGGCATAAGCAAGGCGATCAATTTCTTCTGTGGTAAGAGCTCGAACGCTTGCAATGGGTGTGGGAAGTGCAGAGCCATTACCGATGATGGTAAAAGTGTCTTGCTGTATTGGATTACCGGAAACGGTATTATTGGCTTCATGTTTGCCTTTGAGTGCGTTCAGCGTTTCCCTATAATCTGTGCTTGAATAAGGTGCAAATCCGGAAATTTCAGCCATATATTGCCTCCCAAGTGAGATTCAGCTTTGAATTTAGGCATCTGTTACAAATGCTAACATAAACTACTATCGGCACAAGTGGGTTTTCCTTAAGCTCTAGACTAGGCCGTCAAATGCACATCAAAAAACCCCGTGATTATTTTTAATGACGGGGGTTTAGTGTAATGAATTTTGTTTTTACGCAGGTAGTTTAACGCCAAGGGTGCTCATAAGCCCTTGAAGTTCCTTATCCGTAGCTACCCGATTATAAAAATCGTTTTTTATACGCAAGCTTTGTGCGCTGTCTGCTATAAGCGCATTATACCTTTCTTCAACGCTATCACCAATATTGTGGGAATCTAAGGCATCCTCATAATGTTTACCCATGGAAGACGTATAGGTTTCCCATGCAGGGCTGTGCTCATGAGCGACACCTTGTACCTTTATGGATCTTTGCCCACCAATTTCAGCCGAATATATGGGCATCATTTCAGCATACCAAGAAGGTATTTGGTACATTTCTAATGTGTTTTGGGAAGTTGCCGATGAGGAATTGTTTGCTTGTTCAGTGCTTTGGCTTGCAGCACGCTTATCTAAAATCTTCATCAAAGTTTCGTCTAATTCTTCATCTGCTCTTAAATTTGTAGCAATGCTTTGCAATGATGGAGCCACCCACTCGCCCTCACCGGCATCATAAGCCGCTGTACCGGGTTCGTCACCTGACCACTTATCCATGGAAGAATGCAAGGCATCAAGTCCGGTTTTTATATCGGCATCAGAAAGAACTTGTTCATGTCCTACAGCGTCAAGAAGCATTATTTCATCAAGAATTCCATTCATTTTTCTATTGGTATCGGTAAATTCTTTATTAGACGTATGAGGTGCTAAGGCATCGCGCTCCTTAATAAGCTCTTCACGTCTGGCGAGGTTTTCGGGTGGCCACGTGGAAAAATCAGGTTCGGGAACATTTCCCATATTTTCTCTAAAATTATCATACCAAGCGGTTACTTTGGCGGCAATACTGCCATTACTGTCTTGCGACTGCTCATCAGCTAAAAACGATACAGACGTACTTGAGGTGGCTACTGTTTGCTCAAAAGGGGTTTGCGCAGAAGAGGCTTGCGAAGCACGATACATTTCCATAGCTTCCGGTGAAATAGTAACAGTGTCACCTTGAGCACTAGAATTAGGAGTTTCCGATGCAAAAGTCCTACGCCCTTGAATAGCCGCAATTTGGTCAATGCCAGTATTTTGTCCGATACCAAATATATTCATAAGAATCTCCTACGTTTATTAGCCTTTTTCACTGAATAATTCTTCAAACCTATCATCAATTTGTTTCATGATATCCGGATTGTCTTTACGGAACTCGCGAAATTCTTCTGACTGTGCATATTCTTGTGTTCCATTTAGTCCAAACTCATCCATAGCTTGAAGATAAGTATCCCACGCTTCAGTAATTTCCACGCCATCTTCATGCATTCGCACGGCAGCTCCCGGTGTTCCTAAAGGCTCAAGCTGCATACCTAGACCAAGGTCAAAAAACGCTCCCGGTATAAAGCCGGTCATGGAAGAATTTGCAATTGCATCATCGGTAACAAGCC
>CAYJJP010000448.1:0-1994 GCA_964370525.1 uncultured Desulfovibrionaceae bacterium
CAAGACTTAATAAATTTTTAGATTTAGTTGACAAAGATATTTTAAAAGATGCTGGGAAAGTTAGTGCAGAACTTGCACATAAACACGCTGAATGCGAATTTGAAAAATATAGATTAAAACAAGATTTATTATATAATAGTGATTTTGATAAATTTTTAGAACTTGAAAAATAAAGATAAATAAATAATAAAAAATGAACTTGCAACTTTTAGTTGCAAGTTCAATAATTTATCACTTTATAAATAACTCAGGTGGTCTTTTAGGACAAGGATTTTTATCATCAAGACAAAAACATTTTTACCTTCCTGAACCACAAACTGATTTTATTTTCTCAATTATTGCTGAAGAGTTTGGTTTTTTAGGAGTTTTAATTGTAACTGCTTTTTTTGGTTTTATATTTTATAGATGTATTAAAATTGCTTTACAAACTCATGATATGTTTGGCAAGTATTTAGTGTTTGGGCTTTCATTTGCTTTAATTATTCAAGCAATTCTTAATCTAGCAGTAGTAGTAGGATTAATACCTGTAACTGGGGTAACACTTCCGTTTATATCTTATGGTGGGTCTAGTTTATTAATCTCACTTGCAAGTATAGGAATAGTTTTAAATATAAGTGAAAAGTGATATAATAAACAATCAAGAGGTGCTTTGTATGTTGAGGGATTTATGTTTTGAGATAATTCAAAAATGTTTAAATAATTGTAAGTTTTGTTCTTCCAATTCTAATGAGGACTGTAATCATATAATCAAATATGAAGACTTTAAAAGAGTGGTGGAATATTTACATAGTAAATTTGGTGTTAAAGAAATATCTTTATCTGGTGGCGAGCCTTTTTTACATCCTGATTTATTAGAAATTGTTATGCTTTGTAAAAATTTAGGAATAAAAACAACAATTTATACTAGTGGTATGATTTATAAAAAAACTATGAGCGAAGAAGAACTTAAAACAAGACTTAGATTATTAAAAGAAGAATATAAAGATTATGATTTTGAAGATGGAAGTGTACAAAGAGCTTATGCTAATGAACAAAAGTTAATATATGAATATTATAATGAAAAATATACATCTTTGGACAGAAATACTTTGGCATATTTAGAGTGGTGTGGATTAGATAAAATTGTATTTGATTTTCAATCATTGCATAGTGACATATTATCAGATATTATGGGGCAAAAAGAATTGATGAATTTTTTGCCTAAATCTATATCAATAGTAGATAAAATGAACTTTGAAACGGATAACCACTTCATTCCAACAAAACTTAATTATAAAGAAATATCGGATATAATCGAAATACTTGATATTTATAAGGATCCTCATCTAAGTATATTACGATTTATTCCTCAAGGAAGAGGTTTAAAAAACAAAGAAGAATTATTATTATGTGATGAAGATTTTTTTGAATTTAAGGAACTATTAGCAGTAGCTATGAAAAGATATCCTAGAGTAAAAGTGAGAATGGGCATTCCGATGACTAAAGAAGATGAACATCTTTGTACTGCTGGTTTATCAAAATTAACTATTAGATATGATGGATATATACTTCCATGTCCAGCTTTTAAAGAATTGGATGTTAGTACATTAAGAAACTTTGGTTTTAATATATTATCTATTTATGATGATTTAAATAATATAAATATTGTGGATAAAACAAGAGAAAAACCATTGTGTAAAAAAATATATAAAGATATGAAAAATAAATAAAAATATATACAGATATGTTAAATGCGTAAGACCAATTCTATTATCCAATATAGAAAGGTAAAAAATGATAAAAAAACATATATACACTTATGATATAAAAATAAGTTTTGATAAAAATAGTAATAAAAGACTTTATGATATTTTGGAATTTAATTTAATTAGTTATATATTAAGAGAACAAGTTATAATACCTAAAAAATAATCGAAATAAAAAGCACAATACTAAAAAAATCCCACAAGAACAAAGTGAAATATAAATTTAACCCATAAGTTCATGTTCACAGG
>CAYJJP010000449.1:0-1981 GCA_964370525.1 uncultured Desulfovibrionaceae bacterium
TTAACAGTGCAAATAAATAGGCTTATAATTACACAGCTTTTGACTGCTCTCGCAGTCAAGATAGTAATTTCAATTGAAATTGCTATAAATGAAAAGATAGAAGACGTCTCATCATTATTTTGTTCAGGCTTTCAAAATTTCATTTATAAGCAAATGCTCATTTTTATAAAATTTTATATTTAGAAGTCATAAAATAAAACTTGACTTTCATGAACTTTAAGAGCTAAAATTGTATTATAATGTACGGACTGGCTGGAAAATTGCTGGCATTGTATCTTTCTCCGCCCAAAATGCTATAATTTTTTGTATAGATGAAAAACCTAATATTCAAGCTTTAGAGCGTAGGGTCGGTTATGCGGTTAGTGCTGATAAAAAACTTGTTCAAGGATTTGAAAATACATATAAGCGTAATAGAACTTTAAATGTATTTACACCCTTAATAATTATTGATAATCATAGCATACGCAAGCATCACGACAAGTGCCTTATGGTTTGGTATTTTGACCTTTAAATCATTACGCACGACAAGCTTTTCGACAACTCAGGAGTTAGACATTTATATGAGGACATTTCTTGATGCTTACAATAACACAGCAAAATCGCTTATCCGGAAAAAGCATGAAGTCAGAAGAGCACAACTTAGTATTTTTTACATAATTTTTGCAAATAGACACTAGTATGTTACATAATTTGTCCGTGTTTTAATTGAAGAAGCAACAGCACTGCAGTAAGTTTTGTTTTGTAAATGACAATTATGTAAATAGTTCTACTATATTATAATCGAGGATTTTATATGTATATAAGTGATAAAACTAAACGCCAATATGTAACATACTTTGACGAAAATTATATTCTTAAGGGCATTTCTCTTATACAGTCTTTACAAAGAGTTGAAGTTAATTTCCACATACATGTTGTTTGTTTGGATGATGAAACTTTTAAGATGCTTCTTCGTCTGAATTTCCCTGAAGTTACACCTTTTCGATTAAAACTCTTGGAGAAGAATAATGAGGATCTAAAAAAAGCTCGCGAAGATCGTACGCTTGTAGAATTTTACTGGACGCTTACTCCATTTATAATTAAACAAATCTTAGTAAAGATGCCACAAGATACTGTTTTAACATATGTAGATAGCGATTTGTTTTTTTGGTCATCGCCACAAGCTATCTTTGATGACATGGGAACAGCCTCTGTGTATATCCATGAACATAATTTCTCGGATTCTTTACAGCATTTAAGTATACATGGCGCCTATAATGTGGGATTACTTTGCTTTAGGCATAATGAAGAGGCACTTAAGGTTCTTTCGTGGTGGCAAGAAAAATGCTTTGAATGGTGCAGGAATTTCATTGACAGAGATGCTGAAGGGCGCTTGCGTTATGGTGACCAAAAATATTTAGAGTATTTTTGTTCTTTAACGGAAGAACTTTGTGTGTGTTCTTTGCCCGGCGCAGGTGTAGCACCTTGGAATGACATAAAATTTTCTCTTTCAAAAAACGAAGACGGTCTACCTTTGGTTGATGGTCAGCCTGTAATTTTTTACCACCATCATAGCTTTCAACATATTACAATGAATTGCATAAGCCCTGTTGGCAATACTTATCAACCGTCCTCAGCTTGTATAGAATATTTTCATATACCCTATATGTGTGCTTTAGAGCAAAGCTTGACATTACTAAAAGAAGTATGTCCCAGTTTTTCCATTGACACTCCCCCTGACAGTGCATTGCAAAGGTTTCACATTATAATACATAAAGAGCTTATGCCAAGTTTCACCCAAGCAGGTGCCAAGGCTTCAGACAGTTTTACTGTCAAAGGAAGAAAGTTTTTATATATTAATCTTGGGATTGATACAGAAAAGTTAAAAATGCAAGCAGCTGAGTCATTGTCCGATGCTATTAACAATTATGAGCGTTTTCCTAAGAAGCCACGTTTGCTTAATCTTGGTTGCGGTGCGCATTTTCATAGGTCTTGGCTTAAT
>CAYJJP010000450.1:0-1974 GCA_964370525.1 uncultured Desulfovibrionaceae bacterium
AACTCTCGTAAGGTTGCCCGTCAATCTTCTATAAAACTTCACCACCTTTTGCAAACCGTAAGCACTTTTTGAAAAAACAAAAGCCCACAATTTTTGCAGGCTTTTTCACTTGACAAAATCACATTTAAGGCTAATTATATCTTTAGGGACGGTAGCGTTAATACCGCCCCAAGGGACAGTTTCCCGATGTAAGTTAGAGTTACATCAAAGTTATCCCCCGCTATGAACCGCTTTCATAGCGGGGAATCTTCTTTACTTGCCAATACGGTTCGTAATAAGTATCAGAATTATTCCGGACAATAGATGTGCTAGAATATCTAATAGAAACTGCTACATTATAATGCACCCCCTCAAGTAGCTCTGCCATAACAGCAAAACAAAACTCTCAGGAAACGCCCACACTTAATCTATAAAAATTTAGCGCTTTTTGCAAGCCGTAAGCACTTTTTGAAAAAACAAAAGCCACCACGTGATTGATTCTGAATGTGTTAATAGTTATCATTAAGGTTTAATATTTTCAAAGAGATTATAAGTGTTGAGGAATTAATCAGCGCTTCCTTAAAACTTACTAAAAAACTCGTGAATAGGCGCTGCATTATCCAAAGCCTCCATAAAAGGCAGTGGGCAGTGCACCTGTACACCGCCAACATACAAGCTGCCGTGATGCAAAAGAAAGCTTTCGTGTTCCGGTACGCATTGTTCTTGGTAGCGCACATCATTAAAAAGGGCAAAGCCGGCCTTGGCAGCATGTGCGCGTATTTGGTGTCGTGCACCTTTATAAATAATGCAGCCGAATAAGTGTATGCGCTCCGCATCTTGCCGATCCAAAGTTTGTTGAGCCGGAAAATCCGGAAAATATTGGCATATACGAGTATATTCAGCCGTATTTATCGTATGTAGGGGGAAAAAATGACTATGGCGTAATGTAGTGGCTTCATTGTCTAAGACCTTAGTTATTTTGCGTTTATGCGTATCTAGCTCACAGCGCACACTCATTTGCGCCAATTTACCTTGCGTCAGCTGATTTTGCACTAAGGCCACATAGCGCTTTTGGCATAGACCTTTATTTTCAAGTGCTTGCCATTTTTTCACAGCCTCATGAGTACGTGCCGTCACCACAATTCCGGAAGTTTGAGCATCTAGCCTATTGCACAAAAATAATTTTCCGTAGCATTTTTCTTGTTGCGCCAGCCATTGCTCAAGACTGTAGTTACCGCCCTGAATTTTTTGGCTATGCAACCCTCGTGGTTTACTAAAGAAAAACCAATCTTCGTGAGTGTTTATCAAACATGGTTCGTCGGCCTGAGTTTGAATATGCAGTGGCGTTTGCGCTACAACCTTGGGCACAAGGCGGATTTCATCATCAAGCATAACAGCCTGTCCGGGCTTAGCTTTTTGCCCTTGGATATAAATATTATATTCATTCCACAACGCTTTGCGTGCACGCAATGACAAATTGGGGAAAAGCTCTTGTAAGGCGTTATCAAGCCGCCCACCGGCATAAGCATCAGTAATTATAAATGAAAGTAGATGGTTAGACATTTTATCACTCTTGATTATTAATTAATATAAAGAAGGTTTGAGGAAATACTGATTCATTTCTCCTGAGATGTTTGCTGACATCCCATATTCCAAACGAGAATTCAGGAAAGCATCGTGACTTCATAAAGAAAAAGCCAAGCTCTAAGCACATATTCATAAGTATTCGATAAATAAAATTTAATTATCTGAAATATAAAAGAAGCAATGATACTTATGAAGTGTGCTCCTGCGCTTAGTTGCGCTTAAAATTTATCAAAGGCTTTTTTCTTTTTACTTGCATATTGCTTGTTTGGCAAGTCTGATTTTGCCGCAAGAACTATTTGATGTTGCGTTTTGCAGCAAGAGACTAAGAACAAAGAAAGCGTTATGCCTACATGACCGCCGAAATTGAAAGCGTGTTACGAGCACGACACAGCCAAGACAAACAAAATA
>CAYJJP010000451.1:0-1969 GCA_964370525.1 uncultured Desulfovibrionaceae bacterium
ACTTGGAAAAAATTTGTGCAAAATCAGCCCTTAGGGGAGCACTGTGTACCGGCGCATGTGTTGCGTGGCTGGGAAATTAGTCGGAAATATAATGTTGATCCTTTTGAAAAGCTCATAACGCCCATATTGCCGCAAGCGGAACTTAAAAAACTTCTTTTGGAAAATGACTTGCTTATGCAAGCATCCTCCCCCATGCTTAATTTGCTCACAGTATCCATTCGCAACACCGGCTATATAGCAACTCTTTCGCTTGCTTCCGGTTATATTTTAGCCGTGGTTGGTGATACGGATTTTATGGAAGAGGCTAAAAAGCAACACAATATTCTTGGCGCATATAAGCATATTACTAAGGTTGGCACGACAGCTTTATATATGTCGATTTGTGAGAAAAAGCCTATTATTATAAAAGGTTCTGAGCACTATAATCAATCTCTGCATGATTGGTGTTGCGCTTCTGCTCCCATTTTTCACTTGGGAGAGCCTATGGCGTCCATTACCATTTCAAGCCATATTTCAAGGCGTGATACGCATTCTCTTACCCTTGCACAATCTTGCGCAGAGGCCATTGGCATTCGTATGCAAGAGCTGGTGTTGCAGAAAAATAAGGAACATTTGAACTCTATGCTGCAATCGGTGTATGATTCCTTACCCGATATGACTTTGGCCGTTGATGAGCAGGGTTTTTTAACGCACGCCAACAGAAGCGCTCGTAGTTTTTTCGGACTGGGGCAAAAAATTGAGCAGAAGCATCTTTCTGAATTGGTGGCTGTTCCGGATTTTGTGCGCATCAAGGAATTTCATGAAAAAGGCCGACAGGGCATACTTGGCGTGGAGGTAACATCTCCCAAGGGGCCGCAAAACGTCACTTGTCGGTTTTCGCCCATTAAAGATCAACAAAATAATCAGGGTATGCTTATTTCCATTAGCAATCAGCAAGATCTTATTGATTTAACCAAGAGGGTAGCCGGAAACTATGCAAAATATTCTTTTGACGATATTAAAGGCGAAAATAATCTGCTCAAAGAGCAAATTCGTTTGGCAACCAAGGCCGCAAGTTCCGGGCATCGCATTTTGCTAAGCGGAGAAAGCGGAACCGGAAAGGAGCTTTTTGCGCAAGCCATTCATAATGTAAGCAATAAAAATAATGGCCCCTTTGTGGCTATTTCATGCGCCGCCATTCCGCGCGATCTTATTGAGTCGGAATTGTTTGGATATGTGGGCGGAGCTTTCACGGGCGCGCGCCGTAATGGTATGATGGGTAAGTTTGAGCTTGCCTCCAACGGTTCTCTCTTTTTGGACGAAGTAAATAGCTTACCGCTTGAGATGCAGGTAAAACTGTTGCGTGTGTTGCAACAAATGGAAATCGTGCGCATAGGCGACACCAAGCCGACGCCCATTAATGTGCGCATTATTGCCGCCACCAACAAAGACCTCAGACAAGAAATAACTCTTGGTAATTTTCGGGAGGACTTATACTTTAGGTTGAATGTTATAGAAATAGCCATTCCACCCTTACGCGAACGCAAAGACGACATAAGCCTTTTAGCGCATATATTTTTGCGTAGGCAAAGTCTACATTTTCAATATATTACGAAGGATGCCTTACGCGCACTCTATGCTTATGGTTGGCCGGGCAATGTGCGAGAGCTTGGCAATATCTGTGAACGCGCGCTGCTTTTGTCGGAAGACGGAATTATTGATATACACCACCTTCCGGCACAAATAACCGGTGCAAAAGAAGAAATCCTCTTGCCAAGTATACAGGGAAGCCTTCAAAATGCGCACAGGTCAGAAATACAAAGTGTGACCGCCCAAGAAAGTATGCGGGACTTTACCCTTCGCACTTTGCAACAACATGATGGCAATATCAGCAAGGCTGCCGCACAAATGGGTGTTGCACGTAGTACACTTTATAGACGTTTGCGTAAATATGGAGCGGTTTAAACTGTAGCTGGATGCTGCATTTGTA
>CAYJJP010000452.1:0-1960 GCA_964370525.1 uncultured Desulfovibrionaceae bacterium
TTTCGTGAGCAAAACCACTCAAAGTGGCTCACTTTTTAAGTAGCATTTACAGCTATGGCGTCCATGACGGTTTGGGGACTATGGTCTGTTGTTCTCAGTTTTTCCTTCATTTCGTTGGAAAATTATGGTATTATTTCAATTATTAAACATATACATCCACTGATTCTTTTTGAGGGGTAGCTTTGGCACTTTCAGCAGGGGCGTCAGAGCTTGTTTGTGTTTGTGCCGGGGCAGCTTCTGCCGGTGCCGACGAAGTAGTCGTTGCACTTACTTGTGGAGCATCTCCGCCGCCGGTTTCGGTTTCGACAACAGGTGTTCCGTCATCGTTAACAATGGGTTTTCCGGTAACTTGTGTTTCGGCAATGGGTGTTTCGGAGCTTTGCTCGTGAGCGGCTTCTTCAATAGCTTGTTCGGCATCATTTTCAATATCAGTTCTAAGACCTTCGAGGAGACCGGAGAAGTTTTGCTCAAAAGCGTCTTTTTCCATGCCTTGCATTAAATTATTCGCCGCTTGTTTGCCAAATTGAGCTCTTTCAGAAGCTGTTTCCGCACCGCTATTAGCCGCCGCAGCCATAACCGATTGCAATAAGCCGCCTTGTGCGTTTTGGGCATTGGCCATAACCATGGATTGAGGGGAAAAATTGGCTATGGTCATGGACTGTGTGGTCGCATCTTCTTCCATCATCTCTTGTTCAGAACGAGGCATAACACCTTTAGATTTAAGCATTTCATCTAATGGTGATGATTGGGCATTTTGCGATGTAAATTGCTGAGATTGTATTGAATTTGTCAATGCGTCCATATGTCCTCCAATAATGGTATAGTAATGAATAAATTTTTCCCTCAATAAGGATTATCGACATAATAAGCTTTAGCTTTATATTTAGAGCTTTAAATAGTCTTAGCAAAACCTACATCAGCATTGGCATTGCTATTCAAATATTAAACAAATTCCATAGAATATCGTTCAAAAACCGCTTGCAGACCAGAAGATACGTACATGCCTTGCGTAAAAGCGATGATAGGCACTTCAAACTTCTTCAAAGCCGTCCCCTGTGTCGCATCATTGCTTTCTGCCGGAAAGGCTTCATTGTTAATAATGCTGTTATGTACAAGGTTTTTATGCATATTGCTGGCATTGGCTATGTAGGAATTGTATATACCGCCATCTACGTTCACGCTGTTTGTGCCTACGCCAAAGTCCATGTAACTATTGAAAAGACTGCCACTGATATTAAAAGAGTCTGTGCCATTTTGTGTGCGAATATCTCCATTATATACAGAACCGTCAATATTTACAGACGTATTGCCTGCATAAAAGAAGTTCAGTCCATGTACATTCCCAGTTACGTTAAGGCTAAACGTACCTGTGCCGTTTTGGCCATTGTTATAAATACCTATGCCACTGTTTTCATTATTCTGAATGTTTAAGGCATTTGTGCCACTGCCTACACTGAGCGCCACATGTGCGTTATGCGATGTATTAATTTTAACAGTGTTATCGCCTTTGCCAAGGGTGGCATTATAATTACTTGTTACAGTGTGCGCTTCTAAGTGATTATTACCATCGCCAAAGTTGACATTGAAATTACCCGTTATAGTGTGTGTTTCCAAACGGTTGTTGCCGTTGCCAAACCGTGCCCCAAAATTGCCATCTGCAAGGTGGGCGGTCATGACATTGTTTCCATTCCCGAAGAGAAAACCAAAGGCATTGAAGGTGCGCTCAGCGTTGACCGTGTTATTGCCATTGCCAAAGTGCATATTGTAAATATTTTGCATGACATCGGCGTTCAACGTATTATTACCATCACCAAGATTCATACTACCGATATTTTTTAGGAAACGCTGATTAAATAAAAAGTTGTATGCGTTTGCAAATTAAATCAACATTAAAAAAGCAAATTTTCATTTCATCCTCAGACAATTGTAATTTTCAATTTATTGAAAATTACAATAATTA
>CAYJJP010000453.1:0-1950 GCA_964370525.1 uncultured Desulfovibrionaceae bacterium
GCAAAAGTTCCCCTTCCCCCCTCACAAAAAAATAATAAATCAGTGTATCCATAGAGTCTTATCTTAAAATGCGAAAAGTTTTCCAAAGGGATTCTCTCCCTAAAAATCTAAGTTATGAATAGGTTGGTAAGAAGTTATGCAAACACATTTTCACAAATCTCCCAAAAAGATTAAAATTTATTTGGAAGGTACGGAATTGGAAGTATCGGAAGGGATTTCGGTGACGGCAGCGGTGCTTGGTGCGCATGTCGGGCACACACGTGTCACGGAAAAAAATGAAAGTCGGCGTGCGCCATATTGTCAGATGGGAATTTGCTTTGAGTGTTTGATGACCATTGATGGCAAGGCAAATCAGCAAGCCTGCATGATTGAAGTGCGTGAGGGTATGCAGATCGAACGCCAAAAGGGTGTAACGGATTTTACAAAGGGGGAAAATCAATGCAAATGCAATGGGATGTAATCGTTGTAGGTGCCGGGCCTGCTGGTATGTCTACGGCCATGCAGTGTGCGCAGCATGGCTTGGATGTATTGGTTTTGGATCGACAACAAGAGGCCGGCGGTCAAATATGGAAATGCGCCGGTTCGGCAGGGCGTGAGCAGCTAGGATTTTTGGGGAGTGAATACAAACAGGGTGCAAAGCTTGTAAAGGCGTTTAACGACACCAAGCTAACTTTTATACCCAAGGCTCAAGTGTGGCATGTTGATGAAAATGCTGTGTGTGTAAGTATAGAAAATAAAAGCTATTATTTAACAACAAAGGCCTTGGTGCTGGCGACGGGAGCCATGGAGCGTCCTGCACCGATTAAGGGCTGGGACTTGCCGGAGGTCATGGGTGCCGGTGCCTGCGATTTATTACTGAAATCAGCTGGCTTAACTCCGCAAGCACCTGTAGTTATATGCGGAAATGGTCCACTTATTCTACAAACGTTAGCGCATTTGTGCCAGTTAAAAGTGCCGATAGCTGGTCTTGTCTTGACCGGTAAATTTCAAAAAAATGCTTGGAATGCTTTTCTCAATTCGCCTAAGATTTTGGGCAGGCCGCTGTATTTCTTACATGGTATTTCGTTTTCCTTGCATGCTATGCTGAAAAAAATCCCTACGTTTTTCAATGCGCATTCAGTGAACATACAGGGTGAGGGTATTGTATCCGTTAATTTTGCCAGTGGCGGTAAACTCCATTCATTGCAAGCAAAAAGCGTACTTGTTCACGAAGGCATTGTTTCAGAAACACGCATTACCCAGCTTGCACAGTGCCAACATGTTTGGAATGCACACAATCGGTACTGGCACGCCATGGCCGATGCTTGGGGGCAAACCAATGTTCACGGCTTGTATGTTGCCGGCGATGTTGCCGGAGTTAGTGGTGCCGCTGCAGCCCTTGCCAAGGGAAATATTGTGGGGCTCGGTGTCTGCAATGCACTAGGTAAAATTTCGCAAAGTCAGCGCAATACCATGTCCCAAAAATATAAATGTACACTTTTACGCTGCCAAATGATGCAAGATTTTACCGAGGCTCTTTTTACGCCAAACCCGGAAGCCTTACTGCCCGAAGATGATACCATCGTGTGCAGATGCGAGGAAATTACCGCAAAAACACTCAAGGATGTCATTTTAAGCGGCTGTTATTCAACAGATGCCGTAAAAGCACAATGCCGTTCCGGAATGGGCTACTGCCAAGGACGCATGTGCTCAAATACAGTGGCCGAACTCATTGCGTCCGTACACGCAATTCCTCTCGAGAATTTACAATCCTACACCGCAAGGCCACCACTTTTTCCGCTTGATATGGGAGAATTGGCTGAAATGTCCATGCCAAATTTAGGTTTGTAGAGGTTTGTGATTGTGAGATTTTTTTCTTGTTTAGGTTTATGATTTTTCTTGTTTAGGTTTATGATTTTTCTTGAGGGGGGAAGGGGAACTTTTGCCAAAGCCCAAAAGCTTCCGCGTTGC
>CAYJJP010000454.1:0-1941 GCA_964370525.1 uncultured Desulfovibrionaceae bacterium
ATATCTTCAAGCGTCCGCACTTGCTTACCCTTTGCGCCATGTCGTGCAAATGAGCGCTTAAGAGATCCGCCATCAAAGGCAATATGCTCATCACCGGCAAGTAGGCGTAAAAATGTGGATTTACCCGAACCATTGGCACCATATATTTGCCAGTGTTCGCCTTCATGCCATTGCCAGCTGATATTTTGCAAAATAGCTTTGCGCTCTACATAGACGGTTGCGTTTTGAATGTCTATGAATTGTAGTCGTTTAGCATCTTGTGGTGTAGCGTCCATACCATTTTCATTTTTTTCTGCAATGCTGTCAACTTGCGAAAATTTGGCCGTGTTCTGCTGCGCTTTGGCGGTACGGTTAGCAGCATATAATCCGCCCTGCTCTATTTGATAAACATTCTGTATCCAAGGTAAAATAGAATTTTCACGGTGGTCGCTCATCACCAATGTACTTTGGCAATTCTCTAAGATATGCACAATATTTTTGCGATGCTCCGCATCCAATCCGTCCAAATACTCATCGAGCAAAAGAACGCTTGGCGCGCGTAGCAAAGCTCTGCCGAGCAAGAGTAAGCGTAATTGTCCTTGGGACAGGGTGCACGCCTCTTGATGTAATAAGTGCGTGGCCTTGATGTTTTCTGCCATGCGACGCACAGCCATTTTTTGCTCCGCATCCGGAATAAAATGCAGCAATTGCTCGGAAGCTGAAGCACAAAAAGCCGTTAGTAAAATATCTTCACCGTTTAGCCGCCATTCGTGCCGCACATAGGCTTCTTGCTTAGCGTGTGAAACCAGCGTTGCCACGCGCCGCCCCATAATGGGTGAATGCTCTGCCTTACCTTGCGTAAACCAAGTTATATTTCCGGAGCTTATCCATGCTTCTCCGGCGAGTGCGCGTAAAAAAGTTGATTTTCCGGCGCCATTGACTCCCAAGATGGCAACGTGTTCACCTTCTCTCAGTGTAAAGTTAATATTGCGCAAAACCTCATGGCAAAAGCCCGCATGCCGCAAACTGACGTGAACATCTTCAAGGCGTATCAATTCAGACCTTTGCATTAAAACTCCTGCTCATGCATTTTATTGCGGCAAAACCACACGCTATGCGTATAACCGTAAACACGAGCGTAGGCTTCAAGCTTGTCAAAATCCGCCGCAACGTCATGCACATTGTGCGCATCCGATGCAAAGCTTATGGGCAAAGCCATGTCAGCTGCCAGCGTCATAATTTCCTTACAGGGATAGATTTCTCGACACATTTTGCGCAAACCAGCCGAAGAAATCTCAAGCGCCATACCTTGCTGCTTAATGACACTGAGCGCATCTCCAACCAGCTTAATATTGTTTGGTTTTACAATCCATTGGCGGAATATATCTATGGAGAAAATCTTGATAAGGTCAAGGTGCGCGGCTATATTAAAAAGTCCGCTGTTTGCCATGTTTGTCAAAGTCGTAAAGTATTGATTATAGTGCTCATAGCATTGCTCAACACTTAAACATTCCCAATGCGACGCTTGGTCGTCATAGCCCCATTGTTTCAAAAAATGCACCGAACCGATAAGATAATCAAAATCGTATTCGCCTAAAGATTTCTGTATAAATTCAAGTTCATTGTCAAACCAATCCATTTCCATGCCAAACAACACTTGTCCCGGAAATTCTTGCTGCAGCTCTTGCACTTCACGCACATATTGCGGAAAGTATTTCGTCAACCTATCCCGATATTCTTGCGTATAGGTATAGTCCAGCGGTCTTGGTGAATGTTCTGAAAATCCAAAGAGTTCCACACCCTTTTCTTGGGCAGCTTGCCACATTTGCCTTGGCGTATTTCGCCCATGCGAATACAGGGTGTGATTATGTAAGTCTGTGCGTATCATATATATACCTTAGGAAATTCTGATTTATTATTTTCTGGGGGAAAACCTTTTGTGAACAAAAGGTTCTTCCCCCA
>CAYJJP010000455.1:0-1941 GCA_964370525.1 uncultured Desulfovibrionaceae bacterium
CCCCCAAAAAAATAAAATAAAACCCAAAAAAAATAAAACCCAAAAAAAATAAAACCCAAATAAAATAAAACCCAAAAAAAATAAATAATCAATCAATAATATACTTTGCACCTACAGCACGCAACAAACCATAACATCCGGCAAGCATCATTTGCCCATGCGGTGCTAAAAATTGACCGTGACCACGCAACCGTTCACGCTGCGGGCCAATGATAAAGGTTGGCGCAAAAGATCCGGCTTCTTCCGCACGAGCACCAAAGGCTACACCATGTCCACCGCTTGCGCGCACTTTTTCATCGGGAAGCCAGCCCATGCGAAATTCTTGCAGATCGTGCAAATAGTCTTCCAGCGTTTGCTGTCCGGTGTGATGTTCAAAAATTCCAACGACTTTGTTGGCATAGATGAGCATAGCCAGCGTATGACTGTTACCCACATTGATAATGGTAATGCCTTCACGCATGGAGCGTTGTGCCACTTCCGGCACGGAAAGCATGCCCAAAATAGCCGCGGTTCCCGTGTCAGCCACCGGCCCGCCCGTGAGTTGTTGCAAAGCGAGTAAGCGTGTATTTTGTGGACATTCTTCATGTACATGTGAATATAGCCAGCTTTGCGGAGAGGGATTTTTTTGCAGCAATTGTCCCCATGCCAGCATGCGCCCACGCCTGTTACCATCCGGAAAAACGCCATGGTCTTGCACAGCCGCCACAACCATATTAGGCAAGGGAAGCCCCCACTGGCGCAATAAATTTTCCCACACAGCGCCATGAAAATCGGCCAATTGTATGGGCACAGCCCCAAACGGCGCCGTTTCGCAAATGCTAATGCCAAGCGATTGTACTTTTTCAAGGCTGTCGTGGATGGCAACGGCAGCGCTTGCCGTGCTGTATACAGCAAATCCGGCCTGCATATGCGCTCTTAGGGCACGCATAAAACCGCCGCCCATGTTTTGCCCATAAAACCAAATATCTTTGCCGTTTACTGTCTGTTCATATATCTTTTGTTCAATCAGCTTGGCCGGCGTTGGGAGCACAAATTGTGGCCAATTTTCAAGCTCCATATGCGGACGAGCCAATAATACATCTTGTGTTCCGCTGCCTATGTCTAAAAGTAATAAAGGCCCTGTTTTTTCAAGAAAATCAAATTCATGCGCCACAATATTTGCCCACCGTTATTCGCTGGCTTCTGTTTTAGAAGCATCTTGTTCCATGGCAAGGATTTCACGATATAAACGTATCGTTTCCTTGGCATCTTCTTCTCGTACCTTATGCAGGGCAAAACCGGCATGGATAATCACATAATCGCCAATAGCCGCCTCTTCAGGCAAAAGCATAACGGAAGCGGTGATGAGCGTTTGGCCTTCACCCACTTTAGCCTTTGCCATACCATCGCCCAATAGTTCTACTATTTGCGCAGGAACCGCTAAACACATATTAACATTCCTCTAAGAGTTCGGCGCTGATGCGCGCTATTTCTTTACGTGTAATCGTTAGGTAATCTTCAAACTTTTCTTGTACTTGCGGTGAAAGTCCTATGTTCCACGTTGTATAATCGTAAGGTTCCATACCAAGCACTTTTATGTCGGGTCTTTGGCCGTGCAAAAGTTCAGCCATATTCAAAGAGTCAATAAGATCAATGTCATGTATGGATAGACGCTGTTTTTCATTGTCCACAAGATCTGACTCGCTCAGCATATACATTGTTCCCGGCTCGCCTTTTGCGTGCACAATATCAAGAATCAAAACAGCTGAATAGCCCTCAAAGAGGTAAAAAACATCTTGTGTAAAAGTGCCTGCCTCAATGACAGTAACATTGTCGGGAAATGTTTCTTCCAAAAGTTTTTGTGCTGCAAATACGCCCACTCCATCGTCGGTGAGTAGCATATTTCCAATGCCCATAACCAGTAATTTTTTCATAACTTAAGACCCCCTCCTCTAAAACTGA
>CAYJJP010000456.1:0-1937 GCA_964370525.1 uncultured Desulfovibrionaceae bacterium
CCGTGCAAGCGGACACAGACAACACTGTGGTGACAGACGCAGCACCGGTGAACGCACCGGCTAACGACATAGCGCTTGACAATATAGTGACCGACAGCTCAATACAAGACGCAGTCATACCAATGAAGGCCAGCCCTGACACTACTGCCGACAATAACCCTGATGAAAATTCAGACAATGCGGAAGAAACTGCCCCCAGTTCCAAACGTGGCCGACGCGGCGGACGCGGCAAACGTGGTAAAAAACGCGCCGAACTCGCACAGTTTCCCGCTGAGCCGGAAGATGAGATTCCTGTTGCACCATTACCAAAGAAAAACATTGGCTCTTCTCTAAGCACCGATAAACCGGGCATTGCTCACGCAGCTACCAATAAAAAAAGCCAAGAAAATGCACAACGCAAAATGCTTATCAGCATGGTACAAGGCGAACAAGTGGAAGTTGCACTTGTGGAACATGGCATAATACACGAATATTACTTGGAAATGCTCCATCAGGTAAAGAGCAAAGGAAATATTTACAAGGGCGTTGTCAATAATATTGATACAAACTTGCAAGCTGCCTTCATCAACTATGGCAACCATAAAAACGGATTTTTGCAAATAGATGAAATCCATCCCGAATATTATCAATCGCATCACGAAACCGTACGCGGGAAAAAATTTCCACCTATTCAAAAAATCATAAAACCGGGTCAGGAAATTCTTGTCCAAGTAGTAAAAGAACCCACCGGAAATAAAGGAGCTTTCCTTACGACATGGCTTTCGCTAGCCGGACGGTTTTTGGTTTTAACACCGGGACAAGAGCAAATTGGCGTATCCCGCAAAGTGGATAATGATGAAGAACGCTCTCGCTTGCGTGAAATGATGACCGGCATAGATCCCGGTAAGGGGCTTGGAGTCATTGTGCGCACAGTGAGCGCCGGAACCTCAAAAACAACGCTCAAAAGTGATTTACAATATCTTAAGCGAGTTTGGAAGGAAATTCGCAAGCGTGGCGTCAGTGAATCTGCGCCGGCCTTGCTACACATGGAAACCAACCTTTCTCAACGAGCCATACGCGACTATTTGACAGATGATGTGTCGGAAGTTTGGGTGGATAGCACTGAAATGGCAGAAAATTTACGCGAAACAGTGTCCTTACTTTTTCCGAAAAAAAAGGAGCTTATCCGCATTCATGCCGACGTACGGCAAACCCTTTGGGAACGCTTCAATATGCAACGCCAATTGGAACAAATTTATGCACGCGAAGTACATCTCCCTTCAGGCGGACGACTTGTCTTTGACCAAACCGAAGCCCTTATGGCCATTGACATAAATTCCGGCAAAATCTCCGGCAAAGGCAATTTTGAAGCCATGGCACTCAAAACAAACCTTGAAGCTGCCGAAACCATAGCACGACATTTAAAATTACGCGATATTGGCGGTCAAGTAGTCATTGATTTCATTGAAATGCGCGAGCGGGCCAATGTACGTGAAGTGGAAAAAACCTTAAAAAATGCCATGAAAAACGATAGAGCTCGGCACGATGTGGCGCGCATGTCGTCGTTTGGCTTGCTTGAAATTGTACGCCAACGTACCGGTTCTTCTGCACTTGCCAATACAATGGAGGCATGCCCCCATTGCCGCGGCACAGGCATTCGGCGCAATTTAGAATGGCAAGCCCTCCAAGCCCTTTGCGAAATAGAACGCAAAGGACGCAGCACACAAGGAAATAAATATATTTACGAAACACAATATACTGACTTAGCCCTATACTTACTCAATAATAAACGGCAACGAATTTCCGAACTTGAAATACAATTAAAAGTAAGCATAGAAATTAAAATACGCTAATTAATTCTATTATTACACGTGACTCTGAATGTATTCATAGCAATTATTATGAATAACTATTGTTAACTTTTTACTTTTGTGCGCTTTTTACTTTTGTGCGCTTTT
>CAYJJP010000457.1:0-1936 GCA_964370525.1 uncultured Desulfovibrionaceae bacterium
CTAGAGTCTTTTGTTAAACTTTAAGGTGTTTATTCATCTCTAAGGCTTCTTTGCATGAGCTGTTTTGCACATTCTTGCGGAGAAAGATTCGTGTAGAGGATATCATAGATAGCCGTGGATATGGGAGCGCTCACATTGTATTTTTTTGTTAAGTTATACACAGCTTCTGTTGTTTTGACGCCTTCAGCCACCATTCCCAAGGATTCGATAATGTGGGAAAGCTTTTCGCCCTGACCAAGCCGCAAGCCCACTTGCCTATTGCGTGAAAGGTTGCCGTTGGCTGTGAGTACAAGGTCGCCAAGGCCCGAAAGTCCCATAAATGTTTTGGCTTGTGCTCCGGCAGCAAGGCCGAGTCTGCTCATTTCAGCAAGGGCGCGGGTGAGTAGGGCAGCGCGTGTGTTTTGGCCAAAGCCAAGCCCGTCGCACAGCCCAACTGCTATGGCCATAATATTTTTTAAGGCACCTCCAAGCTCAACGCCAAGTACGTCGGTGCTGGAATAACAGCGGAAATAGGGAGTTGAAAAAATTGAGCGCAGGCGTTCTCCAAGCTTTTGATCTTCACAGCCAAGCACTACAGCCGTTGGCATGGATTGCATAACTTCGTCGGCAAAGGAAGGGCCGGAAATAGTAGCATATAGCGGTGATAATTGTGCAAGTTCCTCTTGTACAACTTCCTGCATGGGTTTGCCTGTGCTACTTTCTATACCTTTGGCAGAATTAACTAAAATACATTCGTGAGGAAGGCTTTGCCCAATTGTCGTCAAAAAAGAGCGTAGATTTTGAGCCGGAATGGCAAGCACGAAAAAATCATAATCCTGAAGTTCTGTGTGTTTTGTTGTGGCTTTAACATTGGGGTGAATGGGGTATTGTGTGAGATATTTTGGATTTTTATGCTCTGCATTTATGGAATTTGCCACAGATTCATGTCTCACAAAAAGTGTGACCCTGTGTCCTGCTTCTGCTAAAACATGCGCAAGTGCCGTGCCCCACGAACCGCCGCCAAAAACGCCGGTACGCAATGGTGTAAACTGTGTTTTATTCATAGTATTCAGACCTTTGTTGAATAAGTTATATCAAAAAATTGTTATGGTTCCAGCAGTTATCAACGTAGCCATTGAAGGGCGATTTCCTTGGCACCACTCACACCACCCTTGGGGTCATCAACATAAAAAGCAAAGTATGTTCGCTTGTTATCTTTATCAACAAAACCCACAAACCAGCTTTTACCGCGAACATTTGAGCCTGTTTTGGCATAGACTTGTATGTCGTCAGTATTATTTTGTTGAATCATAATGCTTTGTAATATATCAATGTATTCTTGTTTAATATGCGTTTTTGCGCTGAATAAATCAACAAGTATGCCAACTTGCTGTAGTGGCGAAATTTTTAAGGATGAACTGAGCCAAAAGCCATTTAATTCTTTTAGCTTATTGCTCCCATTGCCTTGCCACTGACTGAGGTCTTCGTTGCCATAATGGAGCGCGTTGAGAAAAATCTTCACTTTTTCCGGTGAGATGGCATAAACAACTTGATGAAAATACCACACGCATGAATATTGAAAAGCTTCTGCTAAGGTAACATCTTTATTCCAAGCATCAAGCCAATACTTGGTGCCGTTGTAGTGCATTTTGCTGTTTTTATCATGAATAATTCCGTTTTCCAAACCCATAAGCGTGGCCATAATTTTAAAAGTCGATTGCGGTGGTGCTTGCGCATGAGCCATTTTTTCATTATATATTTCAAGCAAATTGTCGCTTGGAGTATAAAAAACAGCGCAGCCGTTTATACCTTTAAATGTTGTGCCAAGGTCAATGTTTTTTTGCGTTGCCTTAGAAAAATCTGCTGCCGTGGCTACGGAAATTTGGCCGATAAACACACAGCTCATGAATATGACAAAAAGTATTCGGCGAAAAAAAAGTTGCATAATTTTCCTTGT
>CAYJJP010000458.1:0-1926 GCA_964370525.1 uncultured Desulfovibrionaceae bacterium
TTTAAAAGAATTTTTCGTAAGAAAAATTCGCATGAAAGTTTTTTGGAAAGGGGGTTTGGGGGAAGAACCTTTTGTTCACAAAAGGTTTTCCCCCAGAAAAACAATAATAAGTATTCTTTAAATACCTTTGTACTGTTTTTAACTTTATCAAACAAATCAAAAAGGATTTCACATGCGTAGTAAAAAAATGACCGCCGGCCTCGAAAAAGCACCGCACCGTTCTCTGCTCTATGCCCTTGGATTAACACGTGAAGAAATGGAGCGTCCGCTGGTGGGCGTGGTAAACGGGGCCAACGAAATTGTTCCCGGGCACATCCATTTGCATCGCATAGCCGAAGCTGTAAAAGCCGGAGTACGACTTGCCGGCGGAACTCCCATGGAATTTCCTGCTATTGCCGTGTGCGACGGGCTTGCCATGAATCATCAGGGAATGCATTTTTCCTTGCCTTCGCGTGAAATTATTGCCGATTCCATTGAAATTATGGCATGCGCTCACCCCTTTGATGCCCTGGTCTTTATCCCCAACTGTGATAAAAGTGTCCCCGGAATGCTCATGGCCATGTTGCGCCTCAATGTGCCCTCCATACTTATCAGCGGCGGCCCCATGCTTGCCGGCTTAAAATCCCCGCATTTGGACAAGGACACAAAGACAGATCTTATCACTGTATTTGAAGGCGTCGGACGTGTGAAAAGCGGTCTTATGAATGAAGAACAATTGGAAGAATTGGCTGAAAATGCGTGTCCGGGCTGTGGTTCGTGTGCGGGCATGTTTACCGCTAATTCCATGAACTGTCTTTCCGAAACCATCGGTCTTGCACTTCCGGGTAACGGAACAACGCCGGCCGTAATGGCATCTCGCATCCGTCTTGCCAAAAAATCCGGTATAAAAGTCATGGAATTACTCGAAAAAAACATTCGCCCCACGGACATTGTAACCCAAAAATCCATCGCCAACGCTGTGGCTGTGGATATGGCTCTTGGCTGTTCCACCAACACTGTCTTACATTTGCCCGCCATTTTCCGCGAAGCAAACCTTGACCTTTCGCTGGATATTTTCGACGAAGTTAGCCGCAAGACTCCAAATTTATGCAAGCTCTCGCCAGCCGGAGCACATCACATTGAGGAACTGCATCTTGCCGGCGGCATTCCTGCGGTTATGGCTGAACTTAGCAAGTTGGGACTCATTGACGCCAGTGTGCTTACTGTAACAGGCAAAACCGTAGGCGAAAACCTTAACGATGTGCAAGCCTCAATAAAAAATAATGAAGTTATACGCAACCTTGACAATCCTTATTCCAAGCAAGGCGGCATAGCCATCCTTAAAGGAAGTCTTGCACCAAACGGCGCCGTAGTAAAACAATCTGCCGTGGCTCCGGAAATGCTTTGCCGTGACGTGCGAGCACGTGTATTTACCTCGGAAGAAGAAGCCATGCAAGCCATTTTAGCCGGCAAAATCGTGAAGGGCGACGGGGTCGTCATCACTTACGAAGGCCCGCGCGGTGGCCCGGGAATGCGTGAAATGCTCTCCCCAACAGCGGCCATTACCGGCATGGGACTTGGAAAAGATGTGGCACTCTTAACCGATGGACGTTTTTCCGGCGGCACCAACGGCGCAGCCATAGGACATATTTCACCGGAAGCTGCCGATGGCGGTAATATAGGCCTTGTGCGTGAAGGTGATATTATTCGCATAGATATTCCAAACCGCATACTCGATATCCTCGTAAGCGATGAAGAATTGGAAGAAAGACGCAAAAATCATGTGCATGTAGTGAAAGAAATCACCTCGCCTTTCTTAAAACGCTACGCTCGCCTCGTCAGCTCTGCTGATACGGGAGCGGTGTATAAGAAAAGCTAATTATTTAACGGCAATTCTAATTTGAGATATTTTTTGGGGGGGGGGGGGGGGGGGGGGGGGGGGGGGGG
>CAYJJP010000459.1:0-1903 GCA_964370525.1 uncultured Desulfovibrionaceae bacterium
GACATTTGGAGTGGGCGTGCCTTTCTGAAAAATGCATGAAAATGCGTTTTTCAGCATCGACTATTTACTGACATAATGAATCACAAAAAAGACCCTCCACCATAAGCAAAGGGTCTTTAAAAAATTGACGAAAATCAGTTACATGGCAGCCAGGCTTTCCATTTCTGTTTCTGTCAAAAGTTTATCAAGATCAAGCAATATCAGCAATCTGTCTTCTAACTTGCCCACGCCACGCATGTATTCAGAGCCAATACCTGCCACAACAGCCGGTGGTGGTTCAACAGTGGATTCTTTAATGCGCAAAACTTCACACACAGCATCCACTACAAAACCAACAATTTGCCCGCCAAGATCCATGACCTTGATACGGGTTTGACTATCGTGCACGGCAGCTTTCATGCCAAAGCGCTTGCGCATATCAATGACGGGGATAACCTTACCTCTAAGGTTAATAACTCCTTCCACAAATGATGGAGCATTGGGCACCTTGGTAATGGGCATCATGCGAATAATTTCTTGAACTTTAAGAATGTCCACGCCAAATTCTTCTTCTGCGATTTTGAAAGTAACCATTTGGATAAGGCTACTGTCATCAGAACCATGAAAGGTTGTCTTACTGGTACTCAAATTGGTTTCATCTTGTGACATTTTAAACCTCCGTTCTGTAAGCCTTATCGGATGTTAAGCGATATACTATAGAGCTTTCTCGCAAAAAATCACCTAAATCAACGTGAACAATACTTGCCGTTAATCCACTATAAGCCCTTCTCACGCATAATCATAATTAAGTCGCATACACGGCTGGAATATCCCCACTCGTTGTCGTACCAAAGCATTAACTTAGCAAGGTTACCTTCTTGCACGGTGCAATAATCAACTTCTACGATGGAAGAATGGCTATCGCCTTTGAAGTCCATAGATACAAGTGGTTTTTCGTTAATGGCCAAAATTCCTTTCAAAGGACCTTCAGCAGCTTCTTTTAATACTTTTACCATGGTTTCGGTATCGGTGCTCTTGTCAAGTACGCAAGTAAAGTCAACAACAGAAACAGTTGGGGTTGGCACACGCAAGGAATAGCCGCTGAATTTGCCCTTAAGCGAAGGAATAACCTTTGCAACAGCTTGTGCAGCACCGGTGGAGGTGGGGATGATGTTAAGAGCAGCAGCTCTTGCACGACGTAAGTCTTTGTGTGGCATGTCCAATATGCGCTGGTCGTTCGTGTAAGAGTGGATGGTGCACATGGTACCAAGTTTAATGCCAAAAGCATCATTAAGCACTTTTGCGGCAGGTGCAAGGCAGTTGGTGGTGCAAGAAGCATTGGAAACCATATGATGCTTGGCTGGATCATAATCTTCGTGGTTTACGCCAATAACCAAGGTCAAATCTTCACCCTTGGCAGGTGCACTGAAAATAATTTTTTTGGCGCCGTTTTCTAGATGCACTTTAGCTTGGTCGGCATTGGTGAAAACGCCGGTTGATTCAATAACGATATCAACATTATATTTGCTCCAAGGCAAGTTTTTGGGGTCACGTTCGCTAATGCACTGAATTGTCCAATCATCAAATTTAACGCCATCTTTCTCGGCACCCTTAACATGAGCTACTTGACCGTCTAGGGTAACATCTACATGGGCACGGCCATAGGTTGAATCGTACTCAAACAAATGAAAGTTGCTTTCAGCGGAACCAAGGTCATTAATGGCAACAATTTCAACATCTTTAGCAAATCCTGCATGTAAAATGCGAAAAACTTGGCGTCCAATACGACCAAAACCATTGATAGCTACACGAACTTTACTCATAACTAAATTCTCCAGTTAAAGGAATAAAAAATTGTTAGGACAAAACCACAAAAGCGAAAAGTGGCTACTACCACAATGTTTTCCTTCTATAAAAGATTTTT
>CAYJJP010000460.1:0-1900 GCA_964370525.1 uncultured Desulfovibrionaceae bacterium
CCTTTGGCGGGGTGGAGGGGCGGAGCCCTTCCCCTCCGGAGGAATTAATCAGTGTGTCCTCAGAAATATACATTTGCTTTATGTAGTAAGTTGTGCTATCAATATAGGATTCGGAAAAAAATGTATTTTTCTAATGTCATTTATATATGCTGCCTTGTGTAGCAAATGGAGCGTTTATATGGTGATAGGTCCTTATACTCACGATGAATTTATGGAAGAAGCTCGTAAATTTCATGGTTATCCGGCGCCCGGCCTTATTATTGCCGGTTATATGGTGGAAATGGCTCGCAATGCTTTGCCCGAGGGAACTTTATTTGATGTTATTAGCGAAACGGGGCAATGTCTTCCCGATGCTGTGCAATTGCTGACCCCCTGTACTATTGGTAACGGCTGGTTGCGTATCCACTCTTTTGGGTTGTATGCTGCTAGTTTTTTTGATAAATTTACCGGAGAAGGCGTGCGTGTGCATCTGGATCCCGAAAAATTGGTTGACTATCCTGAAATCCGTTCATGGTTTTTTAAGGAAAAGCCAAAAAAAGAACAAGATACTGAACGATTACAAGCTGAAATCCGAGCAGCAGGACAAAAAATATTAACCTTACGCCCGGTGCAAGTTTTACCGGAAGCTCTAGGACATAAAGGTAAGGGTAAGGTTGTTCCCTGTCCTTTGTGCCAAGAATGGTATCCGGCTCGTCTTGGCGGTATCTGTCCTTCGTGTCAAGGCGGCTCACCCTATGCCCCCTCGATCGCAACGGATACAGTCCTGAGCGCAGCCCCACTAAAGGCCGTTCCTGTGACAGAAAGTCTTGGGCAACACGCTTTGCACGATATGACACAAATAACCAAGGATAGTGGCGGCGATCCCGGCAAAGATAGCAAGAAAGCTGCTTTTAAAGCAGGGCAAATCTTGGATGTGGGCGATGTGTGTCGCTTACAACAAATGGGACGCAGCAATATTTATACGCTGGAAAATAATGCAGAGCTTGAAGATTGGGTGCACGAAGATACGGCTGTGCAAAAATTTGCCGAATACCTGCCGGGAACCGGTATTAAGCCCGAAGGTTCACCTTCTGAAGGAAAAATAAATTTTCAAGCAGCACAGGCCGGGCTTTTACGCATAGATGTGGATAGACTTGAGCGCTTTAACCTCGTGCCTGACGTTATGTGCAGCACAAGGCGTCATAACTCCATAGTTAAGGAAGGTGAGCGCATAGCCGGAAGCAGAGCCATTCCGCTCTATCTTGCACGGCATAATTTTATTAAAGCCCTTGCCGTCCTCGAAGATGGGCCACTCTTCAACATTGCCCCCATGCGTAAAGCTAAGGCCGGCTTGCTCATTACAGGCACAGAAGTCTTTAGCGGACTCATCCAAGATAAATTTGGCCCAATCCTTACAAAAAAATTGCACGCTCTTGATTGTAGTGTGGTTTTACAAAGCATTGTTCCCGATGACGCCTCTGCCATAAGTCAAGCGGTCCAAGAAATGCTCGCCGCCGGTGCTGACCTTATTGTGACCACCGCCGGAATGAGCGTTGACCCCGATGATGTAACACGTAAAGGACTTGTGGACGCCGGATTGTGCGAAACTCTATATGGACTTCCCATGCTTCCGGGTACCATGACGCTCGTGGGTAAAATAGGCTCAGCCCAAGTGCTTGGAGTTCCGGCTTGTGCTTTGTACTTCAAAACTACAGCCATCGACATACTTTTACCGCAACTGCTAGCCAATGTTGACATAACACGCCTTGACCTTGCTCGCCTAGGCCACGGTGGCTTGTGTATGGAATGTAAAAGCTGTATTTATCCGCACTGTTCTTTTGGTGGCTAGTGTATAAATTATATAGTTTTTTTTTGAATAATTTTTTTGTGGGGAGGGGAAAACTTTTGCTAGCGCCAAAAA
>CAYJJP010000461.1:0-1897 GCA_964370525.1 uncultured Desulfovibrionaceae bacterium
TCATCTTCGCAATGACCTGACGTATTGCGCCTATAAGTTTTCTTATAGGTAACTAGGTAAGTTCATTGCGAAGAGTAAAGCCGTTAAGCATATTGCTTTTAATTATAACGGAAAACTTTATATGCCCTATCTTGAACCGCACAGCACACACCTTGCGCATGCTAAAATCTGGAAAGCTGAACCGCTGGCAGAACTCCTCGTTGGCAAGACCTCAGAAAATCGTAAAACCGATGGCGTTGCGCAAAAAGCCCATATTGTTTTTACCAATGGCTGTTATGATATTTTACATCCCGGTCATGTATCGCTCTTGGCTGAGGCAAAGAGCCTTGGTGAAATCTTGGTGTTGGCGCTGAACACGGATGCTTCGGTACGCCGATTGGGAAAAGGTGCTGATAGACCCATTAATAGTTTGGGTGTTCGTGCATTCATGGCAGCGCACCTAGAAAGCGTGGACTATGTAACCGCTTTTGATGAAGATACACCACGAGAAATAATTGAACTTCTCAAACCTGATGTATTGGTTAAGGGTGGTGATTGGCCAACGGAAAGCATTGTCGGTGCTGATTTTGTACAAGCAAACGGCGGCCTAGTCTATTCATTGCCTTTGCTTGGTACACATTCAACCACGGCCTTTTTGCAAAGGGTCAGAAGCTAAAACTCCGGCATTATCAAAAAATAATCTCAACATTATGAAGAAAATTATGAATAATCACGCACGCATTGCCATTATTGGCGCCGGTCTTGCCGGTACAGAATGCGCCTTGGTGCTTGCTCGGCATGGTTTTGCATGCACGCTTTTTGAGCAAAAACCTCAACACATGTCAGCGGCGCATCAATTGCCGGATTTTGCAGAACTTGTTTGCTCCAATTCTTTGCGTTCCAATGAACTTAGCTCCGGTATTGGACTGTTAAAGCAAGAACTTCGTGAGCTGAATAGCCCCTTTATGCGCCATGCGGATGCCGTGGCTGTTCCTGCCGGTAAAGCACTTGCCGTTGACCGAGAGCTTTTCGCAAAAAATATTAGTGATGAGATTAAGGAAAACGCTAATATTACCGTGGAATATATACAAATTCAAAGCCTTAATGATAGTGTGCTGCAAGAGTATGAACATATTGTGCTTGCGGCAGGACCACTCATGTCGTCTAATCTTGCCGATTCGCTCAGCACATATACGGGCGGTGCCGATTTATATTTTTATGATGCCATTGCTCCCATTGTGAGCGCCGAATCCTTGGATATGAGCATTGTTTTCCGTGCTTCACGCTATCAAGAGCCGGAAGAAGCAGCTCAAAGCGGTGAATATTTGAATTGCCCCATGGAAAAAGATGAATATATGGCTTTTTATGAAGCCTTGCTCAGTGGCGATAAGGTGCAAGCAAAGAATTTTGAAGAGGAAAAACATTTCGAAGGTTGTATGCCCATTGAAGCCCTTGCCGAAAGAGGAATGCGCACCTTAACCTTTGGCCCGCTCAAGCCCGTGGGCTTTGTGGATCCACGCACTGACAGGCGCCCCTATGCCGTTGTTCAGTTACGCACGGAAAATCTTAACGAATCCATGTTTAATCTTGTGGGCTGTCAAACAAAGCTCACTTATAAAGCGCAAAAAGAAATTTTTCGCCTCATTCCCGGGCTTGAAAATGCGGAATTTATCCGCTTTGGCTCCATGCATCGCAATACCTATGTAAACGCACCCAAGGTGCTGACGGAAAGTCTTTGTTTAAAAAATTATACGGGCGAACGCACCATTCGCTTGGCAGGACAGATTACCGGCGTAGAAGGTTATGTGGAGTCGGCAGCTTGTGGGCATTTCGCTGCTCTGCACCTTGTGGCACAGTTACAAGGAAAGAAACTACATATGCCACCTGTACAAAGTGCGCTGGGTGCATTGTTTAATCA
>CAYJJP010000462.1:0-1896 GCA_964370525.1 uncultured Desulfovibrionaceae bacterium
GGAAAATACGCCTATGAACATAAGCTTGTTTCCAAACCCGAACTCAGCGTGGAAACTCTCGCCGGTATTAAAATTATTAAGCTAATTTTACAGGATGAGCGCGTAACCGGCGCAACGGTGGATATGGGAACGCCGCAATGGATACCACAGCATATTCCCGTTAAATATGAAGGCGATACAGCTCTTGAAATTGAAATAACAGCCCTTGGCAAGCAATACAAAGCCTCTTGTGTTTCCATGGGCAATCCACACGCTGTCATCGAGCTTGGACAAGATGAAGACTTAGCTAAGTTCCCCTTGGCCGAAGTGGGAAAAGTCATTGAAAATCATCCTCTTTTCCCTGAACGTGTTAATGTTGAATTTATTCAAGTGATTGATAAAAATAACATTCGCATGCGTGTGTGGGAACGTGGCGCCGGCGAAACCCAAGCTTGCGGTACAGGCGCTTGCGCTGTGGGCGTGGTGGCTGCTCGCCTCGGAAGATGTGAGCGAGATGTGACCATTCATTTGCTTGGCGGCAACTTACACATCGCATGGGCTGACAACGATCATATTTTTATGACCGGTGAGGCCGTTACTGTTTTTGACGGTGAACTGTTTTTATAGCAGTTCCAAGTAAAATCACTATGTAATCTATTTAATTTTCGAAAAAAGGACTTATCATGTTTGCAGTTAATCCACACTATGCAAGCCTTCCGGGCTCTTATTTATTTGCTGAAATTGCAAGGCGCGTACGCACCTTTCAAGCCGAAAATCCCAGCGTAAGCACCATTTCCCTCGGAATTGGCGACGTGTCTACCCCACTCGTTCCATCTGTCCTCAAAGCACTGCACGCCGCCACCGATGAAATGGGCATAAAAGAAAACTTCAAAGGCTACGGCCCGGAGCAAGGCTATGCTTTTTTGCGCGAAGCCATAGCACAAAGCGACTATGCCGCGCGCAAAATGGACATCAGTGCTGATGAAATATTTGTCAGCGACGGCGCAAAGTGCGATGTAGGTAATTTCCAAGAACTTTTTGCCGATGACTTGCGCATTGCCGTCACCGACCCCGTCTATCCTGTATACGTTGATTCCAATGCCATGAGCGGACGCACAGGAACTTATGCGGAAAATCAATGGGATAAGCTTGTGTACCTACCATGCACCGCCGAAAATGATTTTGTGCCGGATTTTCCCAAGCAAACACCGGATGTTATCTATCTATGCTACCCCAATAACCCCACAGGCACAGTGCTTTCACGCGCTGCCTTAAAATCATGGGTTGACTATGCTCGCAATAACGGCGCCATTATACTCTATGATTCCGCATATAAAGCATTTATCTCATCCGATGACGTGCCACACAGCATTTTTGAAATCGACGGTGCACGCGAAGTTGCAGTAGAGTTTCGCTCTTACTCCAAAACCGCCGGCTTTACCGGACTACGCTGCGCCTACACCGTTGTACCAAAAAGCCTACAAGTAAATGGTAAACCTCTAGACCTACACGGAATGTGGAACCGCCGCCAAAGCACCAAGTACAATGGCTGCCCCTATATCGTACAAAAAGCAGCAGAAGCAGTACACAGCCCCGAAGGCCACGCCGAATGCGCAGCAATCATTAAAGGCTATATGGAAAACGCAGCTAAAGTACGCACAACACTACTCAACATGGGACTCGAAGTCTATGGCGGAGAACACGCACCCTATGTGTGGATTCGCACTCCAAAAACCGACGGCAAGCACATGCTCTCATGGGACTTCTTCCAACAAGTTCTCGATAAAGCGCACGTAGTCTGCACCCCCGGCGCCGGCTTTGGACCAAGCGGAGAAAGCTATGCCCGCTTCACAGCCTTTGCCTCACCAAGCGCCACCGACGAAGCCTTGGAAAGATTGAAAAAAGCTTTTTAATTTT
>CAYJJP010000463.1:0-1894 GCA_964370525.1 uncultured Desulfovibrionaceae bacterium
CTATATGGTAATGCGTGGTATTTGAGCAAATGCCTTGCCTTGGCTGAAAAAGCTAAGCAGCAATTTCCCGTCGGTAATAGTTTTCAAACTGAAATGCGTAAGGCTTTTTTCATAAAAAATGGCGGTACAAGCTGGGCGCTGAGTCTTATTTCTCTGCTTGTTTTCTGCGTACTTATTGGCGGGCTTGTTGCTATACAGCACAATTCAACAGGACACACCATAGACAGCGTGCGCAATGGTTCCTTGTCTTGGAACTCGTCCATAACTTTGCGCCAAGCTTTGGAATCTCATCCATACATTAGTCATCCCACATGGGAAGCTTTTGCAACAGAACAAGGCGGACATATAGTGCGTTTTACCGCTGAATGCGATTTTGTACGAGAAGGCAGTGACATACAAGAAAAACATGGGCATCAAGACATAATAGAGCTTATCCATGATGTGAAAACTGTACACATAGTTATAGATTTTTACCTTCTGGCGGACGGCACAAACTTTGAATTTTATCAAGGGCATATGCTCATTAATGGCAAACTCGTATACACAGGTGACGCTACTTTTGTGCAAAATTTGTTACATGCCATATATAATAAAGACTTTTTTATTTTGCAAACAATTGACAATATAAGAAATTAGGAGAAATTATGTCAGCTACTACAACTAATTCTGAAGATGATTGGCATGTAGACATTCTTATTATTGGTGTTGGCGCAGAGGGTTGCGCTGCCATACAAATGGAACCGACAAAAGAACTCTTTAGCGACAAAAAAAATGTTCATATTTGTTATGTAGCGATAGCTAGCGATGTGCAAATTCTGGAAAAATGTTCGGTGGAGCAGAAAATACTCGTACCGGAGTCTTCTCTATCTTGTGTAGATAAGGTATCAACATTTATACAGTATTTGCCTACTCCGGACATGGCATTTGTAATTACAGGCGCTCAGCATGAAAGCGATATAGTGCTGAGCGCTGTCCTTGCGCAGCATTTACGAGCTACGGCGCACTCAGTTATGGGTATGGCAATTTCACCTGTGGATGATAGTCAAAAACATCTGGATTCATTGAGACATTTCATATCTTCCACCAACGTTACGCACATGCTACACCAAGAAAACGTCTATGTTTCCATGGTTAAAACTTTCCAATGCATCATAGATTCCTTTTGTGTAAAGGGGATAATATGTGTTGATTTTGAGGATATATGTACTGTTTTTGGTTCTAAAAATTCAATTGTTAATGAAACTGAATCGCTGGGCTTACAAGCCTACATGGGCTATGGTGTAGCTTTAGGAGATGGGAAATCTCACAGAGCAGAATGCGCAGTAAAGAACGCTTTGCAAAGCATTGCCTTGCCAGTTGGAAAAACCCTTAAAAATTGCTGTTCTGCCTTATATTCCATAAGAGGAAATCCTGATGATATATCTGGGGATGAAATATACACCATTGGTAAAATTATTCGTGATGCCGTATCCGACGAAATAAATATTATTTATACTTGCCCCAATTTACGAGAAAACAATGTTATTGAGGTGCAAATTATTATTGTTTTTGATGAGAAAAAATGACAAAAATTTTAGATGGTAAGCATACTTTTATAAATCTCGATAAATAGTCGTCACTGAAAAATATGTTAACAATCTAAAATTAAACATTTTTTTAGTTAAAGTATACAAATAAAAATGCCGAAAACAAGGGCATGGAATGCACTTTTCCGGCATTTTTATGGTTCTAAAACATGGTTTTTCTGTGACGGCTAACAAAATTTGAACGACAGTGAAAATTTTGCGCCACGTAAAATGAGCCGGAATTCACTTCCGGCGCCCCCGAAGGGGCATTTGGAGTGAGCGTGCCTTTCTGAAAAATGCATGAAAATGCGTTTTTCAGCTTCGACTAA
>CAYJJP010000464.1:0-1894 GCA_964370525.1 uncultured Desulfovibrionaceae bacterium
AAATCAGTTATACAAACAGATATTAACAATAATAGTGACGAAATGTCCTTATCACTCTCTATTTTTGACGAAAAGGCATATGATATTAGTATAAAAGAAAAAAAAGGACAAAGGAAACCAGATTTTATTCGTTTAGCACTAGATGAATACGCAAAAAAAATAAAAGCTCAAATTTTATCTACTCGAGGAGAAACAAATATTCCTATTTTTTCAAGCTATCGTGTGACACGAGCTGTTAAGGAACTTAAAATTGATGCAGCACTTGAACACAACTTTAGTATTAAAGATGCTTATACAAATTCTCTTGCAAGTCATACAATATTTGATGGTTTTTTTGAGTGGTTTCGTCTTCGTGAAGATTTAGAAAATGAAAATAGTAGAAGGTCTAAAGATTTTACTACTGATAAACAATTAGACGCAGTTCGTGAGGCAATTAAAATATTTATCCCTCAATTTAACGATTTGCATATTAAGCGGAATCCCTTAAATATGGTTGTATCTAAAAATGATGAGGAAGTATTCTTAACTCAACTTTCTGACGGTGAAAAATGCTTATTTGCCCTAGTTGGCGACTTGGCACGAAGACTTGCCATAGCTAACCCCATGCGTGAAAATCCACTCGAAGGAGAAGGCGTTGTTTTAATAGATGAAATAGATTTACATTTGCATCCAACATGGCAACAAATGATTGTCCCTCAACTTCTTAAAACATTCCCCAATTGCCAATTTCTTATTTCTACCCACTCGCCGCATGTTTTAACGCATGTTGAAAAAGAGAAAGTATTTTTGCTTGAAAATACGGAAACAGGTTTAGATGTTATACGCCCAAGAGAAATGTATGGAAAAACAAGTGAAAGCATTCTGAAAAGTTTTATGGGACTTGAGACCACAAGACCCAAAGTAGTTACAAATGAGTTGCATCAAATATTTATAGATATCCAAGAAAAAGAACTAACTAAAGCGCAAGAGCGTATAGATAAGTTAATGGAATTGATAGGCGATGACCCGGAACTTGTCAAAGCTCGTGCTTTGATAAGACGTATGGGGAGCATAGGCAAATGAAACATATTATAAAGAATCAAGAGCATACTGAGTTTACACAGTGGAAAAGTGGTAAAACAACTACTAAGTGGGAAAGACTCGCTCAATCGCCTCACGTAAAAGCAGCATTACATCAAAGCTTAATGCAAGAACAAGGTATGATTTGTTGCTATTGTGAAACGGCACTTGTAAAGAGTTATTCTCATATTGAGCACTTTGTTCCTCGTTCTTTGGATGCAAGCTTAACTTTTGATTATAATAATTTATTATGTTCTTGCCAAGTCAATGTTGAAAGAGGCACACCGCTCACTTGTGGTAATGCCAAGGGAAATATTTCAGATAAAAACATAATTTCACCCTTAGAAGCAGACTGTGCAACACATTTTACTTTTAGCTATGATGGTATAATAAAAGGTAAAGATATTAGAGGACAAGAAACTATTAAAATTCTTAATCTCAATGAACCTAACCTTGTTGATAAGCGTAAAGAACTTATTGAAACATTTACAGATATGTTTAATGATGAAGATTGTACAGAGGAAGATTTTTCAAACTATGTTCAAACGCATTTATCGCAAGATGCTCACGGACATTTCAACGAGTTTTGGACTACCATCAACTACCTATTTGCCTCTTAAGCAATTGTAGAAAATAACATAGGAATTCCCATGCCGCCTAAAAAAGCAAAAAAACTTGATATCCCCTTTGACGAAAAACTCCTTTTGTTCAAATTTTGAGTGTCTTTACTTATGGATAGGCTAGTGGTATAACATCTTCATGGAGGAGCTTTTATGCCAAATTGTAAAAATTGCCAATCTGAACCATGTGTAAAAAATGGTATTATTAGGGGAAA
>CAYJJP010000465.1:0-1878 GCA_964370525.1 uncultured Desulfovibrionaceae bacterium
CCGGTAAGATGTTATTGATTTGGCAAGGTGGGATGCCTATGCCATAGATTTCTATAGCGATTTTTTCTGCATAGTCGATGGCGTGTAGTGCCGATTCCTTGTAGTCCGGTTCTCCGTCAGTGAGTAACAGAATAATCTTGCGAGGTTCCGGTTGTTGCAGAAGCGTTTGATACACCCACCACAAGCTTTCCGTCAGCGGTGTGCTTCCCCATGCCCGAATCTTAAATTGCGTACTCACCTTTTGCCCATGCCGTAAAAGTGGAAATATTCCAGCGAATTTCATTGAAGTTGTATGCGCCGGAAAGGTACTCACAGCCACGTTGATTCCCTTGGTATTTCCAAGCGCAGAAGCCAGTGCAAAGCAAGCTTGCGAAGCCATTTCAATATTGTTGCTCATGGAGCCTGAAGTATCAAACAGGATATGCACCGCTGTATTGGTGCTTTCTCGTTTGGTGTGCTTGAGAAAGACTCTGCTATCTTGAACACTTAAGCCATGTAAGCGATGTGCGTTGATACGCCCACGACTTGCCGGTAAGTAACGCTTCAAATCTTGCGCTTGCAAAAGTCCTTGCAATCTTGCCTTGAGGCTTGTGGATATGCGCAAAGCTTTTTGCATGGCAAAATCTTCAAGATTATCAATGGTTTTTACTCCTGCTTTTGCTACCTGTAGCTTGAACATGTCTTTAGCCGGTTTTTGTTTTTCTATGATTTTCTTCGATATTTCTCCTATATTTTTGGGTAGTTGTTTTTCATCAGCTGCAAGTAAGTCTTGCAAAGCCTTAACCAGTTCGTTTATTTCTACTGCCGACGTTTGTTCGCCTAGCGTCATTTGTGTATCGCCAAGCATCTTGTTTTCGCTATTACCTCCTTGATTTTTATGATTTTCTTGTGATAATTGTTCTTTTGGTTTTCCTTTTGCGTTTGTAATTTGTTCTTGCTGCTTGATGTATTTTTCAATACAATTTACAATGTTGCGTGCGTGCTCAATAGCCTCCTCTGTATTTTCGCATTGTTTTTGTACATTTAAAAGCAAAACCCTCAACTCCGGTAAGAGCTGAGGGCATTGTTTGTCGATGATCTTTTCTAAAGCTAAAACTTGCGGTCGTAATTTCTCCAAGTCCCACGCACGCATAGACAGCAAAAGCCATTCTGATATAGCCTTATCCAGCGCTTTCTTTGCTTGCTTTTTTGTGCAGTAAAAGACATGTTCAATGAGCCATAAGAGATTGATTTTGCAACCATTAAAATGACTTGCTATTTTCTGCTCAATGCGCCAATCTTCAATGCAGTTCCAAACATAGTGTTCAAAAGGCGTAAGCTGCGCTGCCTGTAGCAAAGCAAAGTCTGTAAAGCGAACATGTGCCGCTTCGTGGTCGATGTATCCCCTTAATAAATTAAGGAAAGTGTCGTCACACTCCAAGGGCAGGCTTGGCAGGAAAATGGTCTTTCCATCAGTTTTTGCTTCATCGCCGCCGATGAGAATTTCCACGCCGTAGCGATCGCCTAAAATAGAAGCCAGCAACGGCAACGACTTAACTATGTGTTTGTTATGTATTTGTTTCATAGTTTTACCATAAACCGAAACTATCAGCGATAACCGGAATATTTATTGATTGCGCATTCTCCAACGGATTGACATTTCCGCCATCCAAAACCGGATCGTACACATCCACATAGGCAGCCATTTGCTCTGGAATTGCAACGCCTTGACGCAGAAGTCCGTCAAGAATGTTATCCATAGCCTGACCGTCCAAGAGCTTTTTGGCATGAGAAATGAGCGAATCCTTGTCCTTAAGTAAGCATACAAGTCCTTGTAATGTTAGCAAGTCTCCACCGGCTATATTTCCACGCTTGGGCATACGGTTCAAGGTTTCGTGA
>CAYJJP010000466.1:0-1876 GCA_964370525.1 uncultured Desulfovibrionaceae bacterium
TGCCAAGTGGAGATTATGGGCGTGCGACCAAGCGACCATGCCTTGCACTTTGCCTCTACTTCCTTTGACGCCTCCATGGCGGAAATTTTCTTGCCCCTCATGGCCGGGGCATGCTTGTATCCTGTGCCGCGTGCGCTCATTGACATACCGCTAAACTTGCATAAATATCTGACAGATAACAATATTACTGTTGCCACCCTACCCCCAAGCTATCTGGCTCTGTTTAATGGGGAACCTTTTCCTTCCTTGCGTGTCCTATTAACCGCCGGCGAACCGCCTGTAAGTAAGGACGCCAAACACTATGCCAATGAGTTTGAATACCATAATGCGTATGGCCCCACAGAATTTTCTGTATGTGCGTCCATGTATCGCATTAATTCCACAGACAAAGTCCATAATATTATTGGCAAACCCATAGCCAATACCGCAGCATATATTTTAGATGGTCATGGGCGGCGTGTCGCTCCGGGTATGGTTGGTGAATTGTGGTTAAGCGGCGAAGGTTTAGCTCTTGGTTATTATGATAAGCCAGACGCAACGGCCATGGCATTTTGCAAGCCACAAGCCTTGCCAAAAACCCTTTGCTATAAAACCGGAGACCGAGCTGCTTGGAATGCAGACGGAAATTTAATCATCCTTGGGCGCAATGATAGCCAAGTAAAAGTTCATGGGCACAGAATTGAGCTTTTGGAAATTACCAGAATTTTAGAAAAGCATAACAGCATCTCTCAAGCCATTGTACTGTTAATAAAAAAGCACGATGCTTCCACGCTGGAAGCCTTTGTAGTGCCAAATTCCTTGGGAGCAAAGCTAGAAGCTGATGACCTAAAAAGTGAACTGTTAACTTTTGTCAGAGCACATTTGCCAAGCTTTGCTTGTCCAAACTTCTTTCATATTTTAGAGTCCTTACCCATAGCACCCACGGGTAAGGTTGACCGCAATGCTCTTGAAAATAGAGCTATAAACAAAAATACGCAGCAATATATTGCCCTCTCCGGCTTTGAAAGCTCATTACTTAAAATATTTAATGATATTCTGGGCTATGAAGTGCAAAACCCGCATCAAGATTTTTTTGCCTTGGGGGGTGATAGTTTTAAAGCCATGCAATTGGTGCAAAAATTACACGCTGTGCCGGAAATGCAAACAACACCACCTTTAAGTATGCGTGATTTTTTGAATAATTCTAGTGTAACCACATTAAGCGAATTTATAAAGTGTCATCAAATCCCTAAAAATTCGGTTAAAAATGCGCTCCCCAAAAGCTTAAAAAACGCCCATGATCCCATAGCCTGTACCGGTGCACAATTGGCTCTTTGGGCGCAAGAGTCGGCCCACCCCAATACAGATCGCTATCATATGCCTTGCATGGTATATCTTGAGGGAACAGAGCAAGATATTACACAATTTATAGAAGCCATGCGCACGGGCTTAGGCAATCAACCCCTGTGTACAAGCCGTATGGACGGCCCCATTGAAGCTCCTTACTTCATGCCTTTTAGTCAAGAAATTCCGGCTTGTGAACAATTAAGCGCAGACTGTGAATCCCAATATCACGCCCATTTGGAGCGCATCATTCATAAGCCCTTTAGGCTTAGGGATGAATCCTTGGTGCGTTTAGCCCTTATTCAAAAAAACTATTCCGCTGCAAAACAAACAGTTTTTGTAATGGTTTTACACCATATTATAGCCGACGCCGCCAGCCTAGACGTTCTCTGGCAAGAAGCTTTGGACTTTTTATCGCTGACGCCGCAAATGGTGCTCTTTCAACAAACTGTGCAACAAGAACGGTCGGCTTTATTGCGTGATGCAGCCCTTGATGAGCAAGTTTTTTTGCATTCAACTACACGCCAAGAAGAAATATCTTTTTGGAAAGAAA
>CAYJJP010000467.1:0-1848 GCA_964370525.1 uncultured Desulfovibrionaceae bacterium
TTTATGAAGAAACGATATTGGCCTCGGCCTACAAGTATACGCACAAGTCTTGATCTTTTTTTGCAGCGCATCAACAAGCCAAAGCAACGCCAGATAATAGAACTTTGGCGGCATTGGCATATGGTTATGGGGCCTGACATTGCTAGTTTGGCTTGGCCGCTTGGGCATAAAGAAAATGTGCTCATGCTTGGCGGTGAGGATGCTGTCAGCTTGCAGGAAATTTCTTTCATGCATTTTGATATTTTGGAGAGGGCTAATGCTTTTATGGGCTGTGAGTATTTTACGGTAGTAAAGGTCAGTCTTTCCCTTGACAAGCGCCCCTTGGACATAGCCTGTCAAGTACCGCCGCCGCCGCCGCCGGTTCCCAAGACTTTTGAGGCTTTAGATGGAAGTTTTCTTAAGGATATGCCGCAAGATCATCCGGTGGCGCGTTGTTATGCCTATTATGTGAAGAAGGGGCGTAAAGGGCGTTAAAACACTATAGATTTTCGTTCTTTGATGCGATGTAAGGCGCAAAGTTTGCTCGATAATTATTCATAACATTTTAATCATTAGGGAGTGTATATGCGTATTCGTAATATTTGTATGTTTTCTTTGTTTATGTGTGTTTTGTGTGTTTCGAGTATTGCGGCGTTAGAAGTGGGACATGCCAATCAGCTTGGCAGGTATCAGAGTGCGTATGATACTTCTGCTACTGTGCGCCGTAGTAATTTTGAGTCCATTCTTACGACTTCCGGCTATTTGCGTCCAATTGTGCTTCGTGCGATAAGTGCGGACAATGCGGCGAAGTTGCCGGGAGTTTATACAAAGCCCGGTTTGTATACGAGTCGTAAGTCAGATGCAGCTGCCGATGCTAAAAAGAATTTTGACAATTCATTTATAGGTATTGGAATTGATGGTGGAAATGTATTTAGCCTACTATTAGGTGATGGCATTTTGGATGATGACGAATCGTATGTAGTTGATGATGAGTATGATGATGATGATGCCACAGACTTAGCTGGGGCAAAGTTTTTAGGCGTATATGTTTTGCTGATTATTTTGATTACGCTCGTCAAGGGCTATGTAGCAAAATTCTTGGGTCGTAATAATAAAAGTGAGGAAAAGAAAGCCGGTGGCTTTCTATCCTGTTTAGGGCTGGGTTTTTGGTATGTGATTGTTCCTTTTGGTATAGTTATTTCTATGCTATTTATTCCATGGAAGCCGAGTCCGGACATGCGTCATGCGGCGGCAATGGGGGATGTGGCGCAAATTCAAGCGCGTATCAATGATGGGGTAGATATAAATATTAACACCAACACCGGCGTGTGGACACCCTTAGCCTATGCAGCGGATCAGGGTCATCTTGCGGCGGTACAGGAACTCCTCAAGCATAATCCTGTATTGTATCTTACTCCCTTGGTGGCGGCCGCCGACAATGGTCATAAGGCTGTGTGTGAGGCGTTGCTCAAGGATGCACGTTACGGTGCATGGCTTGCCAGTCAGTCCAAGCAACTTTTCGAGGTATTTAATGCTGCCGCTAAGGACGACAATGTGGCAATGTTAGACTATTTATACTCAGTGCCCTTGCTGAAGTCGGCACCGAATGTGCTGAACAATGCCTTGGTGGAAGCGAGTTTGAAGGGACAAATGAAGGCAGTGGATTGGCTTCTTGCCAAGGGTGCCAATGTGAATTTTGCTACTCCCTTTGACGGCTTTACGCCCCTAATGATGGCGGCAGCCACCAACAATCAAGCCTTGGTGAAGAAATATCTGGAACTTGGTGCCAATGCCAACGCAAGGACGAGGATGACACAAGAAACGGCATATTCGGTTGCTGCGTCTCACGGTTATGGAGCTATTGCGAAA
>CAYJJP010000468.1:0-1840 GCA_964370525.1 uncultured Desulfovibrionaceae bacterium
CTAAAAAATTCTTTTATTTTAAATCGTTAATATCTTTTTCAGTGACGACTAATTAAACTTAATCTTCCATGCTGGTTTTAATAGCCTCAGCCACAGCGATAATCACTGGAATCCATGCTAAAATATTCATAATTTCTCCTTTATTTTTGTTTGAGTAGTGCGTGTTGCAGCAAGCCGAACATGGCTTGCGGCAGCTGGTTCATGCTTTCAAGTTTGATGCTTTTGTGTTCAGGTAAGATGTTATTGATTTGGCAAGGTGGGATGCCTATGCCATAGATTTCTATGCCGATTTTCTCTGCATAGTCGATGGCGTGTAATGCCGAATCTTTGTAATCCGGTTCTCCGTCAGTGAGTAACAGAATAATCTTGCGGGGTTCCGGTTGTTGCAGAAGCGTTTGATACACCCACCACAAGCTTTCGGCCAGCGGTGTGCGTCCCCAAGCCTTAATTTTAAATTGCGTACTCACCTTTTGCCCATGCCGTAAAAGTGGAAATATTCCAGCAACTTTCATTGAAGCTGTGCTCACTGCCACGTTGATTCCCTTGGTATTCCCAAGCGCAGAAGCCAGTGCAAAGCAAGCTTGCGAAGCCATTTCAATATTGTTGCTCATGGAACCGGAAGTATCAAACAGGATATGCACCGCCGTATTGGTGCTTTCTCGTTTGGTGTGCTTGAGAAAGATTCTACTATCCTGAACGCTTAAGCCGTATAAACGATGGGCGTTGATACGCCCACGGGTTGCCGGTAAGTAACGCTTCAAATCTTGCGCTTGCAGTAAACCCTGTAATCTTGCCTTGAGGCTTGTGGATATGCGCAAAGCTTTTTGCATGGAAAAATCTTCAATGTTATCAATGGTTTTTACTCCTGTTTTTGCTACTTGTAATTTGAACATATCCTTAGCCGGTTTTTGTTTTTCGAAGATTTCCTTTGATATTTCTCCTATGTTTTTGGGCAGTTCCTTCTCGCTAGCACGCAGCAAGTCTTGCAAAGCCTTAACCATATCGTTTATTTCTACTGCCGATGTTTGTTCGCCTGATTTCGTTTGCGTGTCGCCAACTATCTTGTTCTCGCCATTGCCTCCTTGAATTTTGTGATTTTCTTGTGATAATTGTTCTTTTGACTCTCCTTTTGTGTTTGTAGTCTGTTCTGGTTGTTTGATGTATTTTTCAATACAATTTACAATGTTGCGTGCGTGTTCAATAGCATCCTCTGTTTTTTCGCATTGTTTTTGTACATTTAAAAGCAAAACCCTCAACTCCGCAAGAAGCTGAGGGCATTGTTTGTCGATGATCTTTTCTAAAGCTAAAACTTGCGGTCGTAATTTCTCCAAGTCCCACGCACGCATAGACAGCAAAAGCCATTCTGATATAGCCTTATCCAGCGCTTTCTTTGCTTGCTTTTTTGTGCAGTAAAAGACATGTTCAATGAGCCATAAGAGATTGATTTTACAACCATTAAAATGACTTGCTATTTTCTGCTCAATACGCCAGTCTTCCGCTCAAGAAAGCATACCTTGCCAGTAGTATGATTTAACATTTCTTACTAATTAAGACAGTTAGCAATGTTTTTGCCTAAATTTTGTACCGGTATGCTTAGGCAGTTCCAGACATATTGTTCAAAAGGCGTAAGCTGCGCTGCCTGCAACAAGACAAAGTCCGTAAAGCGAACATGCGCCGCTTCGTGGTCGATGTATCCCCTTAATAAATTAAGGAAAGTGTCGTCACACTCCAAGGGCAGGCTTGGCAGGAAAATGGTCTTTCCATCAGTTTTTGCTTCATCGCCGCCGATGAGAATTTCCACGCCGTAGCGATCGCCTAAAATAGAAGCCAGCAACGGCAA
>CAYJJP010000469.1:0-1838 GCA_964370525.1 uncultured Desulfovibrionaceae bacterium
TAATCACCCATCACCCGCCCGCCGTCAAGCTGTCAAGGGTGCGTAGCACCGCCCGCAGGCGGCTTGCCCTTGTACAGTTTGGGGGCGGGCGGGTACGTGGAGCGATAGCGACCCGAGACCCCCCGCAGGGCGTACCCCCATCGCCCGCAGGCGATACCTTGCGCCGCAGGCTCTTTGCGGGAGTGCTTGCCCGCAGGCAAGCACGGCAAGCCCCCCGCCCCTATGAGCACTAATATCCTTGCCCGCAGGCAAGGCTTCCTTTGAAAAAGCCCGACCCGCAAGCGGGGGCGTGCCCCGACCCCGCTTGCCCCCCCTACAGGGGGAGGGCGAGGGGGGTTGGGGTAGCCGTGCGGCGGGGGAGGGGGGCGACCCGCAAATATAATATAACCCCATCGCCCCGCAGGGCGATACAACTGAGTTTATGCCCTTTGCGCTTGCGGCGCAAGGGGCATAAACATAACCATCAAGGCTCTTAGCTGATGGCGGGCAATGTCGAGGGGTAGCACAGCCACGTCACACCGTAAAGCCTACCCCGCACGGCGGGCGCACTAGGGTGCGGGCTTGACGGCGTGCCCTGTCTGCGCAGGACGGCAATTAAGGGGGGTATAGACCCCCCTACCCTTAAAGGGTATCAGGGATATACTGGGCGGCGGGCATAGACCATCGGAGCAACTCTAACACAAGCGCAGTGTGCCCGCAGTTTTGGCAAGCTTCGAGGGTTTGCGCTTCATCCCCGAGTAATTCAAAGTCTTTTGCCATTTTCCGTTTTATGGCTTTAATCTGACCCCCAAATGCACAGGCTCTTAAGCCGCTAATTTGCGACACAAACAGTCTAAAGTTATCAACACTCATGTTAACAGTATCTGACTGTTTTACCATATATTTGTATGTTTCGGTCAGTGCGCCTAAAAGGTCGTCCGCCGTCAATGCTTGGTGGGATTGGACGATAGGGCGGATATCTTGCGCAGGGCGTGCGGCGGTTAAGGTTTGCGCCGATTGTAGCCATAGCAGTATTAGACCACTGGCGGTAGCCGCATTAAAGTATTCGTTATCGACTTGTAACAAGATGTGATAGTGTGGGTGTGCGCCTGAGTCATCACTGTAAGTGATTTCCAGTGAGCGAGCCCACCCGAGCACCGCCCGCTTAAATTCTGCACGAGCTGTAACCCTGTTCCACATTCTGCTCATTTCTTTGACCGTGTTGTTTAGTGCCGACAAATGACAATTTTTGACTGTTAATGTCATCATGTACCATTTTTGGGCGGGATTGGTTTGCATAATGTAGCCTGTTATATCGCACATATGCGCAAGGCGTTGTTGACCGAGCCGCCATGCGCAAAGCGGGCACATCTTGTCTCTACAACGATATTGCGTGCTTATATGCACTTTGCCGCAGGCGGCGCACTTTTTGCTTGCTATGTAGTCGCCACATTGTGACATACGGTGACCCCTCCCCATATAGCCCGCCGCTACCATGCGGGCGGCTTCGGACACGGCGAGCCGCTTTTTGCGGCTGTATAATTTTACCATGTCGGTATTGACCCTTTGTGTGTTTGGTGTTATACTCATGGTGTTACATACCTCCTTAGTGCTTATAATGCTTGACTTGACATCAGTATTGTACTGCATTTTTGGAGGTATGTCAATTAATTCCTGTGGTTTGTTTGGGCGGGGTTGTGTTAGATAACGCAGGAATTGTTTCTTTATGTATCAAGGGCGGGGGCAATTCCCATTGTAGCCGCTCTTGCTTCATAAGCAAGGGGGGGTGCTTTGCACCCCCCCTTAATCACCCATCACCCGCCCGCCGTCAAGCTGTCAAGGGTGCGTAGCACCGCCCG
>CAYJJP010000470.1:0-1838 GCA_964370525.1 uncultured Desulfovibrionaceae bacterium
TTCAATCTGCAACGTAAGGAATACTATCAAGCTTTTCCTATTGCCTAATGGCCTTTGCTTGTTGTATATGTTGCGAGCGATATGTATGTCGAAAAATAGAAGCATTCAAAAATTTAATTTTCTGAAAGAGTATTTATGTACAATAATTTCACAGACAAAGAACGTGCCATCTTGCGCATGGTTCAGAATAATCTGCCGGATTCTGCAACACCCTATGCGGACATTGCAAAAAGTGTTGACTGCACGGAAGAAGAGGTGTTGCAACTTTTGCAAAAACTCAAAAATGATGGAGCAATACGTCGGTTTGGGGCTAGCATTAAGCATCAAAAAACCGGTTGGGATTTCAACGCCATGGTGGCGTGGGTTGTCAAGGAAGATGCAGCTGATAGTTTTGCTGAAATTGCAGTAAAATTTAACAATATTTCTCATTGTTATTTCCGTCCTTCGTCGGCTGAGGACTGGCCTTACACTTTGTTTACCATGATTCATGGGCGTAGCGAGGAAGAATGCAAAAACACGGTAGCTGCTTTGCAAGAAGCTACCGGCATTACAGAATATGCAGCGCTGAAAAGTGTACAAGAATTTAAGAAAACATCCATGACGTATTTTTAAGGAAAAATTATGCAAGAAACACAATCACAAAAACTTTTTGAAGATGCACAGGCTCTTATTCCCGGCGGAGTCAATAGCCCGGTGCGTGCCTGTAAAAATGTAGACAGCATTCCACTCTTTATTAAAGAAGCTAAGGGATGCGAGCTTATTGACGCTGATGGTAATAAATTTATTGACTATGTGCTTTCATGGGGTCCCATGATTTTGGGACATGCACACCCGGAGGTTACTGAGGCTGTAATCAAGGCTGCGCATTGCGGCACCAGCTACGGCGCCCCTTGTGAAGATGAAATCCATTTGGCAAAAGCAATTACAATGGCTTTACCGTCGGTGGAAATGGTGCGTATGGTTAATTCCGGTACCGAAGCCACCATGAGCGCTTTGCGTCTTGCAAGAGGTGTTGCCGGAAGGGATAAAGTTCTTAAATTTATCGGTTGTTACCACGGACATGCCGATGCTTTCTTGGCTGCGGCAGGTTCCGGCATGGCTACATTTTCCATTCCCGGCACGCCCGGAGTTCCGTCGGCAGTTGTGGCGGACACCTTGCTTGCTAAATATAATGATTTAGAAGGTGTACGTGCTCTTTTTGCTGCTGAGGGTAAAAATCTTGCGGCTGTTATTGTGGAACCTGTGGCTGCGAATATGGGACTGGTTGCGCCAAAGCCCGGATTTTTAGAGGGCTTACGCGAACTTTGTACAGAATACGGAGCTTTACTTATTTTTGATGAAGTCATCACCGGTTTTCGCTTAAGCTTTGGCGGTGCGCAAGAGTTTTTTGGCATTACACCGGATTTGACTACGCTTGGAAAAATCATCGGCGGTGGGCTTCCCGTAGGTGCTTATGGTGGAAAAAAAGAATATATGCAGCGCATTGCCCCTTGTGGCGACGTTTATCAAGCCGGTACTCTTTCGGGTAATCCCCTTGCAATGGCAGCCGGTTTGGCAACATTAAAGACGCTGCTAACTTGCGATTATGCTAGTCTTTCTGAGCGTACACGCACTTTTGCCGAAGAAATGCAAGATATTTTACGCAAAAAAGGGCATAGCGTGCGTGTACCGGCGCTTGGCCCCATGTTCTGCCCGTTCTTCACCGAAGAAGAAGTGTGGGATTTTGATGCCGTAAAGCGTACTGATTCTGCAAAGTTCACTCGTTTTTATAAGGCGTTGCGTAATAAAGGCATTTACATTGCGCCGGCTTCCTTCGAGGCTGCGATGATGAGCTTTGC
>CAYJJP010000471.1:0-1836 GCA_964370525.1 uncultured Desulfovibrionaceae bacterium
ACACTGTTGCCAGCACTTCTACTTTTGCTTCTCCACGTATACTTGCTTCGCGAATAGCCCCAAACGGACATACACGAACACATTTTCCGCAACCCACACAACGCATTACTTGAACATTGGCTATTTGTGGGTCATTTTCCAACATATCCTTGGCAAAAAGTGACAATACCTTGGCAGCAGCAGCTGAACCTTGTGCTACCGAAGCAGGAATGTCCTTTGGCCCTTGACATGCACCGGCAAGGAATACACCGGCTGTATTTGTTTCCACTGGCTTAAGCTTTGGATGGCTTTCCATGAAGAAACCGTATTTATCATAAGAAATACGCATCATTTCAGCAAGATGAGGTGCGCCGTGAGAAGCTTCAATGCCCACCGCCAACACAACTAAATCTGCCAAAATTTCCACTTGCTCACCAAGTAAAGTGTCAGCGCCGCATACCACGAGCTGGCCTTTACCGTTGGGATATATGGAAGATACACGACCACGAATATAGTTTGCACCATATTGTTCGCTGGTTCTACGAGTAAATTCGTCATACATTTTACCGGGTGAACGAATGTCCATGTAGAAGATATGCGACTGAGAATCAGGGATGTGATCTTTTGTTAAAATTGCTTGCTTTGCTGTATACATGCAGCAAAAACCGGAGCAGTATGGTCTGCCAACCGCTGGGTCACGAGAACCAACACATTGGATAAATACTACATTTTTAGGCTCAACACCATCGGAAGGACGCTTAATGTGCCCGTGAGTCGGGCCGGAAGCGTTCATCATACGCTCATATTGTAAGCTGGTGATAACGTCAGGATAACGTCCGCCGCCGTACTGCTCATATACAGTCCAGTCCATGAGTTCAAAGCCGGTGGCTGCCACAACGCAACCAACTTCTTCGGTTACAACTTCAGGCTCTTGAGTGTAATTGATAGCACCGGTGGGGCATTTTTTCGCACACGCACCGCACTTACCCTTGATGAGCTTAATGCACTTTTCACCGTCAATAACAGCCTTCTTGGGGATAGCTTGCGGGAAAGCAATGGTGATAGCACCGGCTTTACCGACGCCTTCATTGAAGGTGTCATTGGTTTTCACAGGGCACTTTTCAAGACAAGCTCCGCAACCTGTGCACTTTTCCCAATCCACATAGGTGGCCTTTTTGCGAATGCGTACAGCGAAGTTACCCACATAACCGGCAATTTCTTCAACCTCAGAATAGGCATAGAGCGTAATTTTGGAGTGCTGCGCAACGTCCACCATTTTTGGCCCTAAAATACAAGCAGAACAGTCCACAGTGGGGAATGTTTTGTCAATTTTTGCCATTTTTCCGCCAATAGTGGCTTCGCGTTCCACCATGACAACTTCAGTACCGCCGTCAGCACAGTCAAGAGCTGCCTGAATACCGGCAACTCCGCCACCTATGATAAGCACACGCTTATTAATAGCAAAGGATTGAGCCGTTAAAGGATTGTTATTGCGTAACTTTTCCACAGCCATGCGCACAAGTTCTTGAGCTTTGTGTGTGTTGGCATCCATATTTTTGCCAATCCACGAAACATGCTCACGCAAGTTAGCCATTTCAAACATATATCGGTTAAGGCCGGCGCGCTCAACTGTGCGTCGAAAGGTTGGTTCATGCATACGAGGCGAACAAGATCCAACCACCACACCATCTAATTTATGCTCAGCAATGGCAGCTTCAATGGCTTGCTGTCCGGGTTCAGCACAAGCATACATAATATCAACGGCATGCACCACTTCCGGATAACTTTTGGCAAGTTCTGCTACTTCATTACAGCGAACTGTACCGGCAATATTACTGCCACAGTGACAAATAAAAA
>CAYJJP010000472.1:0-1836 GCA_964370525.1 uncultured Desulfovibrionaceae bacterium
AGCAAGAACGCATAGTGCAACGCATAGAAAGCCTTTTTGCCAAATTGGATACCGCAAAAGAGCTATTAGAAGAAGCTCTTATAAGCTTTGAATCAAGAAAGTCTGCCTTATTGCATCAAGCCTTCACGGGTGAGCTGTCCAATATATGGCGTGAAAAGCATGGCGTGAGTCTGGAGAGTTGGGAGAAAAAAAAACTAAACGATATTTGCAAAATTTCTTCTGGAGGAACTCCATCTCGTAAAGAAAGTTCATATTTTAGCGGTAATATCCCTTGGCTTAAAACCGGTGAAATTACTTGGAACAATATTTATGATACAGAAGAGCACATTACAGAAGAAGCAATCACAAATAGTTCTGCAAAACTTTTTCCCAAAGGAACTGTAGTTGTCGCCATGTATGGCATGGGAGAAACTCGTGGCAGAGCGGGAATTCTGTATATTGACGCTACTACAAATCAGGCAGTTTGCGCTCTTCAGCCAAATATCAACACACTTAATTATTTTCTTTTTTATTTTTTCATGAATAATTATAGTAAATTTAGAGCTAAAGCTGTTGGAGGTAATCAGCTCAATTTAAGTGGTAAACTCATAGCACAATTTATAATTCAGCTCCCCACCCTCCCCGAACAAGAAGAAATTGTGCGCATCCTCGGCGCACAGCTACAAAAAGAGGAAGAAGCAAAGGCGCATATACAGCACAGCCTTGAACATATAGAACATATGAAAAAAGCCATCCTCGCTCGTGCTTTTCGCGGCGAGCTGGGGACAAATAATCCTGAGGACGAGAGTGCGCTGGAGCTGTTGAAAGAGATTTTACAGCAAGGGTCAGACATCACACACCTTTGACCTTTCAAGCTAGAAAAGATAAAAGGGCAAATAAACTTGGAGAAAATCATGAAATCTGACTTATATATGCGATCACTACAGCTTGAAAACTTCCGTGGTTTCAAAGAATTGTCCCTTGACCTTCACCCACGTTTAAATGTTTTTTTAGGTAATAATGGCGCTGGGAAAAGCTCTATTTTAGATGCTCTTGGTATAGCCTTGGGGGATATTGTTTACCAACTAGGCAACAATAGTGCTGTAAAAGTTATAATAAGTTATAATGATGTTTATAGTGGGGCACAGCATAGTCGCATAATTTTATCAATGTTTGACGGGCAAGATATTTCATGGGAACTTTTCGCTACGCCTGATCTAAAAAATGGTAGCAAAAGTATAACTTGTCACACGGGGACTCCTCAAATACGTAACTACATTGAAAAACTAAAGAAATATATACTTTTCCCTCAAACTAAATATAACCTTCCTATTTTTTTAAGTTACCAAGCTACTCGTGCCCCCTACGACACTACAACAGTAAATAACACAAAGCATTCAGATCTTAGCATAAACACTTGCTATGATGAAGCTATAAGTATGAATCCAGGATTTGGAAATTTTTTTGAATGGTTTAGAACAAAAGAAGATATTGAAAATGAAATCAAGGTAAAAAATAAAGACCTCAACTACATAGATAAGCAGCTTCAAGTCGTGCGCAATGCCATGCAATCATGTCTTGGTTTTAACTCTTTTTCCATTGATCGTCAGCATGGTACATTCAGCTTAAAAAAACATGAGCTTGAAATTACTTTCCGTCAACTCTCCGACGGTGAACAAGGTTATCTCCTCCTCGTGGCAGATATTGCCCGCCGTCTTGCCATTGCAAATCCGTTTAGCGACAATCCACTAAACGGAAAAGGCATTGTCATCATTGACGAAATAGAATTACACCTTCACCCTAAATGGCAAAGAAATATCATCAATCAGCTTCTGAACACCTTTAGAGGTTGCCAAT
>CAYJJP010000473.1:0-1830 GCA_964370525.1 uncultured Desulfovibrionaceae bacterium
CCCTCAAAACGCTTTAATTACTACAATTTTTAATAAATTAAAAATTGTAGTTCCGGGGGCAAGATGGAAAATTGTTTTTTTACACCGGTTTAACAACTTAAGGTATGTAAAAATTTATTTAATCAGCGTTTCCTTAGATTTTAGGAGTTTTATGGGGAGGAGAAAAACCTCCTTTCAAAACGCGCCCATTGCTCAGCCCTATCGGGCTGGGCTAAATAAATTATGAAAACATAGGAAACAACATGAGAAAAACACAAATTCGTTTATTATTGGTTCTCTTTTGCTTTTTTAGCTTCTACTCTCTAACCCCAGCCAATGCGGCTGAACACTTTCAAGGAGCCAGCGTGGAAGAAAGCTCATTTGGCATGGCTGCCGTACCTTATAAAGTGGTTTTAAGCCAAAACAATGCACGCATTTTTGCCCAAAGCAAAGTTCATCTCTTGGAAGCACACGGACAAAAAGTCTTTGAACTTCCCTTACCCAAGGACGCCACAGCCATTGAGCTGACCCTCCCAAACATTGACGGCAAAAGCCAAGGGACAATTTTGGCCTATAGCTCAGAAATTGCAGATCCATTTAAACCTATAGGCACTTTGGAAAAGTTACGCATAACCTTTGAATCCAAAGCCGACTCCCTTTCCGGCTCCATCGCAGCACTCATCGCTAAAAACAACGCCATCTATGACCCCATTGTTAAGCTGCCCCCCAGTGAAGCCGCCGCCGCCATGGAAAAAGCCCTCCCCGACCTCACTCTCATCGAAACACGCCTACAAGCAGCGAGGAGAGAATTGCAGCACATTAAAAGTCGCATAGCCATGCTCAAGGACAAAACACCCCTAAGCAAAAAGCTCGTGGTCGTCATCGATAGTCCACTCAAAGACAAGAGTGAACTACATGTCATGTACTCATATACCCTAACCAATAGTAGCTGGTCGCCCGTCTATAGCATCAGCGCCAATTCCGAAAAAAACACCATTGATGTGCAATTACGTGCACAAATCAAACAAAATAGCGATATGGACTGGAACAATACCAGCATAGAACTCAGCACAGCCTCCGGCGATGTCCAAAGCCCCGGCGAACTTCGCCAATGGATCATTGCCGAAAGAAATAATATGCAACGTGACAACATGCCCCAAGCCATGATGATGGATAGCCCCAGTAATTTTAGAGCAAAATCCAGCAATGAGGCGGCTTCTTTTCAACAAAACTCTGCCCTTGCCAGTTGGGCCATACAGAAAAAAATCACCATCCCCGAAGGCGAAACTACTCTCGTTTTACACGAACAACGCATCAATAGCGAACTGGAACGCATAGCACGCCCCTCAAACTACGGTACACGCGGCGGTGAAGACGGTCGTGTGTGGCTCAGCGCCAATGTTGACTTCAAAAGCGCTTTCCTACCACAAGGACAAGCTAATTACTTCCTCGATGGCGTTGCCGTAGGACAAAATACACTCACGCCCGAAAGCAAGGGCACAACGCTCTTCTTCGGCGCAGATCCCTTGGTAAATGTAGATATTGACAAAAGCGTACGCAAATCCGGCCAAGACGGCATCATCCAAAAAGAACAAACATGGGCTTGGAAATGGATTTTCACCGTATACAACCAACGCAAAACACCTGTAAAAGTTCGCATCGAAGAACCACAAACACAAACAGCACACGAAAAAATCAGCGTGAAATATGCCGATTCACCCAAAGCCCAAACCGGCCCCGACAATACACTCATTTGGAATGTAAATGTCCCTGCCAACGGTAAGCAAAAAGTTGAACGCAGTATCACCGTAAAAGCACCCAAGGACATGAAAATATTCTTGGACAGATAAA
>CAYJJP010000474.1:0-1827 GCA_964370525.1 uncultured Desulfovibrionaceae bacterium
GTATGCGTATTAGCGATGATAACGGTAATCTAGTATCAAAGATAGACAGCACTTGTAACCCCGAAAGCTCTAATCACTGGTTTAAGAAAAAGGTAATTGACAACGAGAATATAAAGAAACACATAGAAAAGTTCACGATATTTGATAATGAGTTCTTGCCTAAAGAGTTTGTTGACAATCTAGTAAATCAGTATAAAGGCACGGTTTATTATTTACGAAACATACAAGGCGAATGGGCTAATGCAGAGGGGCTAGTATATCCCATGTTTGCAGATAGTTTAATTAAAGATAACACTAATCATGGAAGATACTTTATAGACAAGGAATACACGTATAGAGAAATAGTAACAGGCGTTGACTTCGGTCAAAAGTCGGGCAAGAATGTATTTACTGCTACAGGGCTATGTTTAACTGATAAAGGATATGAGTTACACGTACTAGAAGAACACAGCGTTATCAGTGAAGTAGTTGATACCGAGATGATAGCACGTGAGCATTACGAGTTTATAAAGATGCTAAAGAGTAAATACAAGGCAGTTATTCAACAATCTGATACAGACCACTACGAGGCAGTAGTAAACAGCATGAGAAAATACCACGCTAAGAATAACAGCGGACACTATATAGACCTTGTGGATAAGTCAAGTATAACGCTTAAAGAGTACATATTAAAGTTGACAGGATTGCTAAACTTAGATAAAATAAAGGTAAGTAAGAATTGCACTACATTTATCGATGCTCTGTCTGTGCTGGTGTTTGACGAAAAGAAGCCCGAAGAGATACAAGATAACAACGAATTGATAAATGATAGTTACGATAGTTTCAGATATTCTATAAACAGATTTTTGAAAAATAAAGCATTGAATATAATTTAGGGGGACTAAATGAACGTTAAAGACCTACTCAAGAATACAGAATTAAAAAGTATTGAGCCATACGAAACACATGTATCTTATTGTCAAGACTATGCTAATTTCTTGTATCAGAAAGACAGTAAATACACCCATGAAAAGATACCTACTATGCGAAACGTAGAGAGGGAAGATGGCACGCTTGACGTTGAATACTTTGACGACTTAAAGGAAAGACGGCTTTTAGGCACTCATAAATATATATGCGGTTTATTTGCCAATCTTATGTTTTCAGAAAACACTGAGTTACAAATGGATAGTGAGGGAAACGAAAGAAACCTTGAAGCACTAAAACAATTCTACCACGACAAAGGAATATGGCAAGAAATAGAAACTGCTATGTTTGAAGTGTTTGGAATTGGTACTGTTGGAATGTGTGTTTATAGAGACCCATCGGAGGGAGTTCGGGTAACGGCTTACAGTGCATATAATATCTTGCCTATTGAAATTATTGATAAACAGATAAAAGATGTTATTTTTAGAAGTGTTAAGGACAATGGCAATGTAGTACTTAATATATTTATGAGACGCAAGGTAAACGAAGACACGGTACAAAAAGACGCCCCTACAATTAGAAAATCAGTTTATAAAGGCTATACGAATTATATTTACGAGTTTACTAAAGACGGTGCAAAGGTTGGCGAGAGTATACAAGAATACGACTATAGACCCTTTGCAATTCTAAAGCCTTTTGAAATGGGTACAGATAAATACACAAAAGCTATCGGACAGCCTGTATACTGGGATAGCTTGGATATACTCAAGGTTATTGATAACCATTACAATCTAGGTAATAACGATGCCGAACTTTCAAAGAAACAAACACTACTTGCTCAACAGATGATTAAAGACCCTGTTACCGGTAAGCTATGTATTCCACATTCTTTGCGGTCGGCTCACTTTATATCAGTAAATG
>CAYJJP010000475.1:0-1818 GCA_964370525.1 uncultured Desulfovibrionaceae bacterium
GTGTATTGGACATACATAAGCGGTTTGACTTTTTATCGCTGACGCAGCAAATGGTGCTTTTTCAACGGACTGCCAGCTGTATTTGTTTAAGCATTTTAACTTTAAGATTAGCAGGAGTCTATCATCGCTAGCGCCAGTATTGACGGAAATACCGAAGGGCTTAAGCAAAGTCAGCTTAAAGCTATTAATCGACTAAGTACGCGCCGTTTTCCCATGGATGAAGCGTTTACCATTGAGCAAGCTCGTGAACTTGCTGCCCTTTCAAGATCCATCGGCAGGCAAATAGGCTTGCTCATTGATCGCAAGGGTAGGGTAGAAGTGCTCATGGTGGGGGACACGAAGGGGATTTTAATTCCTGAGCTTTCACGTGGGCGAGGCGGTGCCGGACGCTTGCGTGGGGCACGGCTGCTACATACGCACTTGACTCCTGAGCTTTTGTCGCAAGAAGATCTCATGGATATGCTCTTTTTGCGCTTGGATGCCGTTTGCGTTTTGACGGTAAATCCACATGGCGAACCCATGCAGTGGCAATATGCGCATCTTTTGCCGCCAAACCCTGAAAATGAACCGTATCGTGTATATGATGCACGCCCTTGGGACAAAGCAAGTGCTGATTTTACCATGGTTGAGGCGTTGGAAGAAGAGCTAAGGCGTGAGCTTGACGGCACAAAGGAAGCTGAGTCCACCACTCGTGCTTTGCTTATTTCGGTGGGCACATTGCCACGCCAGGTGCAAGAAGGGCATCTTGAGGAACTTGCTGATTTAGCCAAAACAGCCGGCCTGACCGTCGTTGGTACTATGTTGCAACGTGTGCCTAAGATTAATCCTAAGTCTATTCTTGGGCGAGGAAAAATTGCCGAACTGGAAGTGCAAGCATTACAGAATCATGCTTCGGTACTGGTGTTTGATGGCGAGCTTTCACCGGCTCAGTTGCAAAATCTTGCCGAGATTACCGAAAGAAATGTACTCGACCGCACCCAAGTTATCTTGGATATTTTTGCGCAACATGCAGTGAGCAGTGCCGGAAAATTGCAAGTGGAAATGGCGCAGTTAAAATATACCCAGCCACGACTTGTGGGAAAAAATCGTGCCATGGATAGGCTTATGGGCGGCATTGGCGGACGAGGCCCCGGCGAAACAAAGCTTGAGACCGACCGGCGGCGAGTGCGTGATCGCATTGCAAAAATTAAGAAAAATCTTGAAGAGTTACGCAAGCAAAGAGCTTTTACCCGTACCCGCCGTTCACGCCAAGGTATACCTCTTGTGGCCATTGTGGGTTATACCAATGCCGGTAAATCAACGCTCCTTAATACACTCACTCGCTCGGAAGTGATAGCCGAAGATAAACTGTTTGCCACACTTGACCCAACCACAAGGCGGTTGCGCTTTCCGGAAGAACAAGAGGTTATTTTAGCGGATACTGTCGGTTTTATACGCAATTTACCAAAGGAGCTTAAGGAAGCTTTTCAGGCGACATTGGAAGAACTTGAGGCTGCCGATATTTTGTTGCATGTGGCAGATGCCTCACATACCAGCCTTGAACAACATCTTGCCGCTGTGGATGAAGTGCTGACGGAGATGGGACTGACGGATATTCCGCAAATATTAGTATTGAACAAATGGGATTTGTTGGACGATGAAGAAAAGGTTCTCTTAAGCAATGCGTATCCTAAGGCGTTGAAAATTTGTGCCACCAAGGCCGAAGGGCTCAATGTTTTGCTTAAAGAAATTGGTGAAATTCTTGATTTTTAATGTGTAAAATTTTTTTAGTCGCCACCTGAAAAACGCATAAAATTGTTTTCAGGTGGCGACTATTTA
>CAYJJP010000476.1:0-1813 GCA_964370525.1 uncultured Desulfovibrionaceae bacterium
ATATATTTATTTATACCCTATCCAAGTTCATGCGTAAGGCTTTCCTTGGTGCCATAGGTTTCGTTAAAACTTTTTTCAGCCTGCAAGTCACCGATAAGATACATTTCTTCATTGGCATCAAATACATGTTCAGGGTTTGGATTAACTTGCATCTCACCGGTTTTATCCTTAATAGCCACTACACTACAAGACGTCAGCACACGAATACCACTCTTGATAAGCGACTGCCCGTGAAGTTTTTCGCCAACCTTGGTTCGGAAGATTTTTAAGCCTTCATTCAGCATAAACACCTTGCCGGGCGCTAAAAGATTGACAACGCTACTACTCATCATGGAAGCAAGCGAAAGCACAAGGTCAGCTCCGGCAGCATGCAATATTCCGATATTTCTATCTAAATTAGCACGACTAATAATTTGTAGGTCAGGGCGCAAACGCCGACAATAGAGCGTCAAATAAATATTTGTGTCATCATCGTGCGTCGTTATGATTACAGTGGGAGAAGTGCGAATGCCGGCTTCCTCCAAGGTATCAATATCCGAAGCATCACCAATAATAAGATTTTTACGAGCTTCCTTACGACCGGCACGCATATTTTTTTCCACAAAAACAAATTTACGCTGCACAGACTCTAAATAATCACCGGCAGCCATCCCTACCTTTCCATGCCCAAGAATAACAATGGGAGTTTCTTCACCCACTATGGGATTTTTCAAAAGAGCATTCACTGCTTCCATTTGTTCTTTTGTGCCGGCCATAACAGCCACCGAAGCATCGGTAAATACCGTGTCCGGAGTTGGGAAAATAAACTTTCCTCGCTCCCAAAGCCCCACAACGTTGACGCCGGTGCTGTGGCGAAGTCCGCAATCTTTAAGGCTTTGCCCAACAAGATGCGTACGCATAACCGGTGCTTCAACGATGACCAACTTACCATATTCGCTAATGACGCTTGTGGGCGAATTTGAATCAAGCACACGTCTCGCAAGTGCAGTGCCAAGTAACTTATGATATTGAATAACATGTGTTGCGCCGGCAAGCTCTAAAATGGGGATAGCATCATCACTTTGCACGCTACAAGTAATGGGTACATTTTTAGCAACGTCACGCGCTGTAAAGGTAATGTTGGTATTGCGCATGTCACCGTCAAGGGCCACCAACATGGACGCAGTATTGAGCGAAAGATTTTTGTAAACATTACCATCATCATGATCGCCCATGACGGCTGTATATCCTTGGTCAATAAGATCAAGCGTTGCAGAGCTTTCACTACACAGCAGCACACAATCTGTGCCATAGTGTTGCAATACGTCAACTGTGTTTAGAGTAATTGGCGTAACACCAACAAAAATAACATGATTCTTAAATTCCTTCGGCACTTTTCGAGGCGTGCTGGTTTTCTTTTGTGCTTCAAGCCAAGGTGCATAGAAATACTGAATAAATGTAAAGGGCAACATAACCAGCAAGAGAATAACGCCGGACATAAGCACTACTATGGAAAAAAACCGCCCCAAATCCGAGGTAAAAGTTATATCCCCAAAGCCCAAAGTGGACATAACGGTTAACGTCCAATATACACCCGTGGTCCAAGAATAATCTCGATCTTCTAAATGCATAATATAATGAAATATTACACTATAGGCAATAATTAAAGTAATCAAGAGCATTATAAAGCGCAATAAAAATAGCAAATTACGCCGTGCTCCACGTTCTTGAAAGAAAATAGTAAGTTGTGATGAAATAAATTTCATGCTTTTCCCTAAATTGATTTTATCTAAAATATGCGTCCAGCATGAGCAGTTCATACTCTAGAGTGCAA
>CAYJJP010000477.1:0-1802 GCA_964370525.1 uncultured Desulfovibrionaceae bacterium
GGGGAAGAACCTTTTGTTCACAAAAGGTTTTCCCCCAGAAAAATAATTAATCAGTACATCTAGCTATTCTCAGCCATTTTCTTTTCCACATAAGCAAGAAGCTTTTGCGCTTGCTCAAAATCCGGTGAAAGTTTTAAAGCTACGGAAATAGCCTGTTTGGCTTTTGGCAATTTTTTCCAATCAAGATAAAGCCTTGCAATGTTAAAATATAAATTTGGATCATGGCGAAGGTATTTGGAGGCACGCAAGTAGTATGTTTCAGCAAGGGGAAAGCGTCCAAGCTCGCGCAGGGCTATGCCTATGGCGTTATATAGCGGGATGTTATCATCACGCAGGTCAAGAGCTTCAGTTAAATAAGAAACGGCGTCCTCGTACAATTTTACGGCTAAAAATGCCTCTCCTATATCACCGAGCAAGGAAGAGTCCTGAGGGTATTCACGCCCAAGCGCTGAGAGCGTGGCGCGTCCTTTCTCAATACTTGTGCCAAGCTCTGCCTTTCCACGTTCAAACCACGCCCGCTTTTTTTCTTCAGCCAATTTTTTGGCTTGTTCTGCTTCTGCTTGAGCATTTTCTGCAAGGCAAGCCTGCAATTCTTTCATGCTCTCGCTAAGGCCGGCTTCATCGCCCGGCGTGTATTTGAGCGCAAGGGGAAAGAGTTTTTTTATGCTTGGGTCTTGTTCAAGATAATGAATGGCATCTGCCAATAAACCTGTAATTTCTGTACGCTCAGCTTTGAGTAAATTAGTGCGCAAAACTTGGAGTGCATTTTGAATAGCTTGCACAGCAGCAGCGCTTTTGCCTTGTTTAAGATGGGAGTTTACCTGGCGTAGCCCTTGACGTGCATTTGCAATACTTGATGACATTACAAGCTCCTTAAATATTATTTGCTTTTTTTATAACATAGAGATAGTGCTCTGTAAAGCCTTGTTGTGTCTTAGATTAAAAAATAGCATTAAATACAAAAAAGTGATGGAATCGTTATCCAGCTATAATAAGGTACTTTATTTTGCAATGCTGAATTTGTGCAAGAGTAAATTTTTTGTTGGTGAGCAGGAAAAATTAAGACAAATTATTTAACTTCACTTGACAAAGGTGCACGAAAGGTGTTAAAAATAAAGAACAAATGAAAGAGATTGTCTAGACTTTTTTTAACCGACTGCCTTAAAAATGAAAGTTGAAAAATTGCTAGAGTGAACTTTGTTAGTGTGAAAATGTTAATGCGAAAATCTCTCGTGTGAACATTGCTTGTGTAGCAAGGAAAAATTTACTCAGACTAACTTTACAAGGGGGAATGATTATGCGTATTGATGATTCTACAAACTTTATGGAAGACATTCGACTTAAGCACGACAACGGCAATGACATTGTATTTAATGGGCGTCTTTTTGCTGAATCTTCTTGGTTTGACGAAGACAGTTCAACGCTAACGCGTCAAAAATTGTATGTAGCAGAAAACAATGAGCAAGTGTACTATATCGTACGTAGCAATGGCCCTGAGCGTTCACGCAATGCATATCGTCTCAAGGTAACAGGCAACTATTGCACCATTTTTGACGGAATGTCCGAAATAACCTTGGAGTTTGACATGCTAATGCTCGCTGTGCGCCAATTGTGCGGATTGGATGCCAATTCTACACCGACCCTTTACATGGTGGAAGAATTGCTGAAAGCAGCCAATGCATAGGCAAGCTTTAGGGTGACATCCTTCCGAAATAATTAAATTTCGCAGGTAAAAAAGCATGGAGTTATGACTTCATGCTTTTTTTGGGTGCAACGGGCGAAAATCCTGAATTTGCCTAGTA